>JBBRGY010000243.1:0-5349 GCA_038223495.1 Burkholderiales bacterium
CGCTGGATATATGAATCGCTGATGGCGGTCGCCAAGCGCTGTGGTTCCGACATTCTTGACGGGCGACCGGTCAGCACCAAAGACAAGCTGCTCTATGCGCTGGGCAATGTGCTCGTGTATGGCCCATTAAAAAACACGCTCGGAATGAGCCGGATTCGCGTGGCGTACACCGCCGGTGCGGCGATCGGTCCAGACCTTTTCCGCTTCTACCGCTCCATCGGCATCAATCTCAAGCAACTGTATGGGTCAACCGAAACCTGTGCCTACGTTTGCTTGCAACCCGATGGTCAGATCAAGTTTGACAGCGTGGGCACGGCGGCACCGGGCGTTGAAGTCAAGCTTGCCGACAATGGTGAGGTCATTGTGCGTGGCGCGATGGTGCTGAAGGAATATTACAAACGCCCCGACGCTACGGCCGAATCTATCGACAGCAACGGCTACTTCCACACGGGCGACGCAGGCGTGTTTGACAGCGACGGCCACTTACGCATTATTGATCGCGCGAAAGACGTCGGTCACCTATCGACCGGGGCCATGTTCGCGCCTAACTATATCGAGAACAAACTCAAATTTTTCTCGCACATTAAAGAAGCCGTCTGCTTCGGCCACGACAAAGACCACGTCACTGCCTTCATTAATATCGACTTAACGGCGGTAGGCAACTGGGCTGAACGGCGAAACCTGGTTTATTCGGGCTACATCGATCTCGCTGGAAAAGACGAGGTTTATTCGCTCATCAAAGAATGCATCGAATCCGTCAACGCAGAGCTAGCAACAGAAGGAGAGCTGTCGCATTCTCAGATTGCGCGCTTTTTGATCTTGCATAAAGAGCTCGATCCGGACGACGACGAGTTGACGCGGACGCGAAAAGTGCGCCGTGGATTTATCTCGGAAAAGTACGCACCGTTGCTCGATGGGCTCTACACCAACAAGCAGGTGCAACACATCGAAACACAGGTCAAATTTGAAGACGGTCGCAGCGGAAGCATTTCTGCGGACATAAAGATCATGGACGCCAAGCGTTTCCCTGCCGTTACCAAGGCGGCCGCATGACGGTGGAGCAAGGCGCGGGTCGCAAAATCGGTGGCGTCATTCTCAAAGTTGACAATATTTCGTTGCGCTTTGGCGGCGTGAAAGCGCTGACCGACATTTCGTTTGACGTTCGCGAGCACGAGATTCGCGCGATCATCGGGCCAAACGGTGCTGGCAAGAGCTCGATGCTGAACGTGATCAACGGCGTCTACACGCCGCAGGAAGGCACGATCACGTTTCATGGCGAGCAACGCCGCGACATGGACACTCATGAGGCCGCCGAACACGGTATCGCGCGGACCTTTCAGAATATTGCGCTGTTCACCGGCATGACGGTTCTCGACAACATCATGACCGGGCGCAACCTCAAGATCAAGTCCACCTTCATCGAACAGGCGTTCTGGTTTGGTCGAGCGCGTCGCGAAGAAATTGAGAATCGCAAAAAGGTCGAAGAGATCATCGATTTTCTACAGTTGCAATCGGTGCGTAAAACCCCCGTTTCGCGGCTTCCATACGGTATCAAGAAGCGGGTGGAGCTTGCGCGCGCGCTTGCGGCTGAACCGTCGATGCTATTGCTGGATGAACCGATGGCGGGCATGAACGTTGAAGAAAAGCAGGATATGTGCCGTTTTGTGCTCGACACCAACGACCAGTTCGGCACCACCATTGTGCTCATCGAGCACGACATGGGCGTGGTGATGGACATTTCGGATCGCGTCGTGGTGTTGGATTACGGCAAGAAAATTGGCGACGGCACACCGGACGAAGTGCGCAATAACCCTGACGTCATCAAAGCGTATCTGGGAGCGCACTGAACATGGATACCAAACATGGATATTGAGGCACTCAAGTATTTCGCGACCGTGCTCGCTGCCGGTCTCCTTACGGGCGTCATGTATGCGCTGGTGGCGCTCGGCTTTGTGATGATTTACAAAGCGTCTGGCGTATTCAATTTTGCGCAGGGTGCGATGGTCTTTTTCGCGGCGCTGACGGTCGCGGGTATCAGCGATAAGTTTGGCGTTTCGCTGTGGATTGCGGTGCCGATTGGCGTTGTGGTGATGATCGTCCTAGGTTTTCTAATCGAACGGATCGTGTTGCGCCCGCTGGTGAATCAGCACGAGATCACGCTGTTCATGGCAACCATCGGGCTAACGTTTTTTATCGAAGGTCTGGCGCAACTGTTGTGGGGCTCCAACGTGCGCACGCTCGACTTGGGTATTCAGGACGTGCCTTTTGAATGGTTGATCAACAACACCGGCATTCTGATTTCGCAATTCGATCTGATCGCCGCAGGCATCTGCGGTTTGTTGGTTGCTGCGCTGGCGCTGCTGTTTAACAAAACCAAGATTGGTCGTGCGTTGCGCGCTGTGGCCGACGATCATCAAGCCGCTATGACGGTGGGCATTCCCCTTCATTATGTTTGGGGTGTGGTGTGGGCTGTTGCGGGGTTTGTAGCACTCGTTGCAGGGCTGTTATGGGGCTCACGTAACGGCGTGCAGTTCTCGCTCACGTTTGTTGCCTTGAAGGCGCTGCCGGTGCTCATTCTCGGCGGCTTTACATCGGTTCCCGGTGCGATTGTCGGTGGCCTGATCATCGGTGCGACTGAAAAGCTGGCGGAGGTCTACATCGGGCCGTTTGTCGGGGGCGGCATCGAGGGTTGGTTCCCGTACGTTCTTGCGCTGCTGTTCCTGCTCGTGCGCCCGGAAGGGCTGTTCGGCGAAAAGATCATTCGTCGTATTTAGCGCCACAACAAGAAAGACAAAAGAACATGATCTACAGAGAAGCCGGACAGTACAAAACGACGTACCTCAGCGATTCGCAAATCTTTCCCATTGCGCAGGATCGCTATGCGGTCGCAGCGTTGCTGGTCATCGCTTTTTTGCTGATTCCGCTGTTTGCCACGCAGTACATTTTCTCGGCCATCCTGACGCCGTTTCTAATCCTCTCGCTGGCGACGCTGGGGCTCAACATTCTCACCGGATATGCCGGACAGTTGTCGCTTGGCACCGCCGCCTTCATGGCCGTGGGCGCGTTCGGTAGCTTCAACTTCATGACCCGCGTCGACGGCATGCCGGCATTGGTTGCGTTCATTCTGGGCGGCGTCTGCGCGGCGCTTGTAGGCATTCTGTTCGGACTGCCAAGTTTGCGCATTCGCGGGTTCTACCTGGCGGCGTCGACACTGGCGACGCAATTCTTCGTGCTTTGGGCATTGTCTAAGGTGCCATGGTTTACGAACTACAGCACGTCGGGCGTCATCACCACGCAAAAGGTGCAAATTCTGGGGTTCAAATTCGACACACCACAGTCAGAGTATTTGTTGGTGCTGGCGATTGTTGCGGTCATGGCATTGATGGCCAAAAACATGGTGCGCTCCAACGTTGGGCGCTCATGGATGGCGGTGCGTGACATGGACGTGGCCGCCGAAGTGATCGGTTTCCGCATCATGCGGACCAAGCTCACGGCGTTCGCTGTCAGCTCGTTCTATTGCGGTGTGGCCGGTGCGCTCTACGCATACTGCTATCTCGGCACCGTTGAGCCGGAGGCGTACAGTCTTGACCTGTCGTTCCGCATACTTTTCATGGTGATCATCGGCGGTGTAGGGTCAATACTAGGGTCTTTTCTGGGAGCCGGGTTTATTGTGCTGCTACCTGTCGCGCTATCAATCATCGTTCACTACACTGGCTTGCCAAACTCTGTCACGTCAAACCTCGAGCTCATGGTGTTCGGTGCGCTCATCATCTTCTTTCTCATTGTTGAGCCGCATGGATTGGCGCGGCTCTGGCAAATCGGCAAAGAGAAATTGCGACTCTGGCCCTTCCCGCACTAGTTATTTATCGTTATCTGTTCACGTTTGTGCATTATTTTTACAAGGAGGTTTCATGAAATTTAAATTCACCCGGTTGCTTGCCGTTTCGGCAGTCGCCGTAACTACCGCGCTCACCGGCGCGCTTGCGTCGGCACAGGAACAATTTGTTCCGATCCTTTCATATCGCGTTGGCCCGTACGCCTCAGGCGGCTCGGGCTTCTTCGGCGGCATGATCGACTATTTCAATCTGGTCAACATGAGTGGCGGCATCAACGGCGTCAAAATCACATGGGAAGAGTGTGAAACGGAATACAACGCCGCTCGCGGCGTAGAGTGTTACGAACGCCTCAAGAAAAAGAACGGCGGCGCGACCGTCGTTGAGCCGCTCTCAACCGGCATTGCCTACGGCATTCTCGATCGCGTAGCCACTGACAAAATTCCCATGACGACGCTCGGCTATGGTCGTTCCGACGCGGCGAACGGTGCGGTATTTCCGTACGTGTTCCCGCTCATCACGTCCTACTGGAGTCAGGCCGCCGCGATGGTCAAGTACCTGGGCGACAAGTCCGGCGGACTCGACAAGCTAAAGGGCAAAAAAATCATCCACCTGTATCACGACTCCGCATTCGGCAAAGAGCCGTTCCCAGTGCTGGAAGCAGCGTCCAAGCAATACGGGTTTGAGCTCGTGAAGATTCCCGTACCGCATCCAGGCAATGAGCAAAACTCGCAGTGGCTACAAATTCGTCAAGCCAATCCGGACTATGTAATTCTGTGGGGTTGGGGCGTGATGAACGCCGTCGCTGTCAAAACGGCCGCTCGTGTTGGTTTCCCCCGCGAAAAGATGCTCGGTGTCTGGTGGGCTGGCTCGGAAGAGGACGTCATCCCTGCGGGTGATGCGGCCAAAGGCTACTCAACCATGACCTACAACACGCCAGGCAACTATCCAGTGCTCGACGAAATCCGCAAGAAAGTCTACGGCGCGAAGAAGGGCAATCTCGAAGACACGACCCGCGTTGGATCGGTGTATCACATGCGCGGCGTGACGGTTGGCATTCTCTACGTCGAAGCCGTAAAGAAAGCCCAGGAAAAGTACGGCAAGGGCAAAGCGCTCACGGGCGAGCAGATTCGCTGGGGCTACGAAAATCTGAACGTTGACGAAGCGAAGCAAAAAACGTTTGGTGCGGCCGGTATGTTCCCACCGATCAAGACGTCGTGTCAGGACCATGAAGGTTCTGGTGCAGCCAAAGTTCAGATGTGGGATGGCAAGGCATGGAAAGCGCTCACCCCCAACTGGATCACGGGCGACCGCGCCGCAGTGCAAAAAATGGTCGCAGACTCTTCAGCCAAGTACGCTGCGGACGCCAAAATCACCGTTGGCTGCTTGAAATAGGCCGCCGCTAGACCAAGCCAAATAATTCCTCTCCCGTCGTCGGGAGAGGGTTAGGGCGAAGGCGACTTAGTCATGACTGAGTCCCGTCACCCTAACCGGAAAATCATGGCAGCTTATCTCT
>JBBRGY010000244.1:0-5332 GCA_038223495.1 Burkholderiales bacterium
AAATGCGCTACGACCCGGAGCAGCGCCGCGTGTTGTATCAACCCGTCACGATCGAGCCGCGTGAAAACGTTCCGCGTGTGATCCGTGACAACAGTTACGCGAGCCAAGGTAAATAATATGGCTGAAATTCGTAACTACACCATGAACTTCGGGCCGCAGCATCCAGCGGCGCATGGCGTGCTTCGCTTAGTGCTGGAGCTTGACGGCGAAACCATCGAGCGTGCTGATCCGCATATCGGCCTGCTGCATCGCGCTACCGAGAAGCTTGCCGAGAGCAAGACCTATATCCAGTCGCTGCCTTACATGGATCGCCTCGACTACGTGTCGATGATGTCCAATGAGCATGCGTATTGCATGGCTATCGAAAAGTTACTGCAACTGCCAGTTCCAGAACGGGCTCAGTACATCCGCGTGATGTTCGATGAAGTCACGCGTCTGATGAACCATCTGCTTTGGCTCGGCTGTCACGCGCTTGACGTGGGTGCGATGACCGTGTTTTTGTATGCGTTCCGCGAGCGGGAAGACTTGTTTGACATGTACGAAGCGGTGTCCGGCGCACGCATGCATGCTGCGTACTATCGTCCGGGCGGCGTTTACCGTGATTTACCTGATCAGATGCCCCAGTATCAGGCATCAAAGATACATAACGCTACTGCGGTCAAGAAGATGAATGAGAACCGTGAAGGTTCTTTCCTCGACTTTCTTGAAGATTTCACCAATCGCTTCCCGACATACGTCGATGAATACGAAACCCTGCTCACCGATAACCGGATATGGAAACAGCGTACCGTCAACATCGGGGTAGTGAGCCCTGAGCGTGCAATGGCGCTGGGTTTCACGGGCGCGATGTTGCGAGGCTCGGGCATCGCCTGGGACTTGCGCAAAAAGCAGCCTTACGAAGTTTATGACCGCATGGATTTCGATATTCCGGTCGGTGTAAATGGCGACTGCTACGACCGCTACCTTGTTCGCGTGCAGGAAATGCGTGAATCGAACAAGATCATTAAACAGTGCATCGCGTGGTTACGTGGCAATCCCGGTCCCGTGATCACCCAAAATTACAAGGTCGCTCCGCCTGCTCGCGAATCCATGAAATCGAACATGGAAGAGTTGATCCATCATTTCAAACTTTTCACAGAAGGTATGCATGTGCCACCTGGCGAAGCGTACGCTGCCGTTGAGCATCCCAAAGGTGAGTTCGGTATTTACATCGTGTCCGATGGCGCGAACAAACCCTATCGTCTGAAAATTCGTGCCCCCGGATTCGCACATCTGGCGGCGCTCGATGAAATGTCGCGCGGGCACATGATTTCCGACGTTGTCGCCATCATTGGCACACAAGATATTGTTTTTGGCGAGATTGACAGGTAAGCCATGAGTCTCACACCTGAAGCGTTCAAAAAAATTGATCGCGAATTCTCCAAGTTTCCACCCGATCAACGGCAGTCTGCGGTCATGGCTGCGCTGACCATTGCACAAACGGAAAAGGGTTGGCTGTCGAGCGAGACGATGCAAGAGATCGCAACCTATATCGGCATGCCGCCGATTGCCGTTTACGAAGTCGCATCGTTCTACACGATGTACAACCTGAAGCCGACGGGCAAGTTCAAGCTGACCCTATGCACCAATCTGCCGTGCCAGTTACAAGGCGCGATGTATTGCGCCGAGCACGCAAAGAAAGCGTTAGGCGTTGATTTTGGTGAGACTACTGCGGATGGCATGTTCACGCTGAAAGAGGGCGAGTGCTTCGGTGCATGCGGTGATGCTCCGGTATTTACTGTGAACAATCACGACATCCGCGCAAAAATCACACCTGAACAGTTCGATGTGCTTACGGACGAACTGAGACGCACTGCTGCGTCGGATCTGAAGAAAGCATAGGCGGTTTTAATATGCATTTCGGCCCACACATTAACGCAACGATTTTCGCCGATCTCAAGGTCGACGACGCTAACGATTGGCGCATCGGCCCTTACCAGTCGCGTGGCGGCTACGAAGCCCTGACCAAAATCCTGAAGGAAAAAATTCCTCAGGATCAGGTCATCGCTGAAGTCAAAAAATCAGCGCTTCGCGGTCGCGGTGGCGCAGGTTTCCCGACGGGACTGAAGTGGAGTTTCATGCCCCGCCAATTCCCAGGGCAAAAGTATCTCGTGTGCAATTCGGACGAAGGCGAGCCCGGCACGTTCAAGGATCGCGACATTCTGCGTTACAACCCGCACATGGTCATTGAAGGTATGGCGATTGCAGCCTACGCGATGGGCATTACAGTCGGCTACAACTACATCCACGGCGAAATTTTTTCAGTATACGAGCGCTTTGAAGAGGCGCTGGAAGAGGCACGTGCTGCCGGATTTCTTGGTGCCAATATTCTGGGTAGTGGCTTTGATTTTCAGTTGCACGCTTTCCACGGCTACGGTGCCTATATTTGTGGCGAAGAAACCGCGTTGCTCGAATCGCTTGAAGGCAAAAAAGGTCAGCCGCGTTTCAAGCCACCATTCCCCGCAAGCTTTGGCCTCTACGGCAAGCCAACCACCATTAACAACACCGAAACGTTCGCTGCTGTTCCTTGGATCATGCGCAAGGGTGGCGAAGCGTTCCTCAATTTGGGGTTACCCAATAACGGCGGCACAAAGCTCTTCTCCGTTTCGGGCGACGTGGCTCGGCCTGGCAACTTCGAAGTGCCGCTCGGAACGCCATTTTCAAAATTGCTTGAACTCGCGGGTGGCATGCGAGATGGCAAGAAATGCAAGGCGGTGATCCCTGGTGGCTCGTCGATGCCGGTGATCCCCGGTGACATCATGATGCAAACGAACATGGACTATGACTCCATCGCCAAAGCAGGCTCTATGCTTGGCTCTGGCGCGGTGATCGTCATGGACGAAACGCGTTGCATGGTGAAATCGCTGTTGCGTCTTTCGTACTTTTATTACGAAGAGTCGTGTGGCCAATGCACCCCTTGTCGCGAAGGTACGGGCTGGCTATGGCGCATGGTCCACCGGATTGAGCACGGAGAAGGGCGCAACGAAGATCTCGACACGCTCAACTCCGTGGCAGACAACATCCAGGGCCGGACTATTTGCGCGTTGGGTGATGCCGCAGCTATGCCGGTGCGCGCCTTTATAAAGCACTATCGCGACGAGTTTCAATATCACATCGACCACAAGCATTGCTTGGTGCCTACGTATGTTTAGTTTTGTCGTCCGGAGCAATAGCAAAGGATCAGTCTTCATTCCGCAGGCGGTGGAAAGCACAGTGTTGCTTCGCTCCGCACAGCATGACAACGGTTGCGTCAACTAAATGATCAACATCGAAATCGACGGCCAAGTAGTACAAGTAGCACCCGGCAGCACGGTGATGGATGCGGCTAATCAGATCGGGGCCTACGTCCCGCACTTCTGTTATCACAAGAAGCTCTCCATCGCGGCAAACTGCCGTATGTGCCTTGTCCAGGTAGAAAAAGCTCCTAAGCCACTCCCCGCCTGCGCGACGCCCGTCACGGAAGGCATGAAAGTCTTCACTGCCTCCGAGCAAGCCAAAAAGGCGCAACAGGGGGTGATGGAGTTCCTGCTGATCAACCATCCGCTGGACTGCCCAATTTGCGATCAGGGCGGTGAATGTCAGTTGCAGGATTTGGCCGTTGGATACGGTAAATCGGGTTCACGCTACGAAGAAGAAAAGCGTGTCGTCTTTCATAAAAATCTTGGTCCTCTCGTAAGCGCCCAAGAAATGAGCCGTTGTATTCATTGCACGCGCTGCGTTCGTTTCGGACAAGAAGTCGCTGGAATCATGGAGCTCGGCATGGGCGGCCGTGGCGAACATGCCGAGATTCTTTCTTTTGTCGGTAATTCCGTTGATTCGGAACTCTCCGGCAACATGATTGACGTTTGCCCGGTCGGCGCACTTACGTCGAAGCCGTTCCGCTACAGCGCAAGGACTTGGGAGCTGCAACGCCGCAAAACGGTTAGCCCGCATGATGGTTTGAATGCCAACTTGCAAGTTCAAATCAAGGGCGATCGCGTGCTGCGTGTGTTGCCGCATGAGAACGAAGCGGTCAACGAATGCTGGATTTCAGATCGTGACCGGTTTAGCTACGAAGGCTTGTACGCTGCGGATCGTCTGACGACGCCGATGGTTAAGGTTGATGGCGTTTGGCATCAAGCCTCTTGGCAGGATGCGCTTGCGGCTGCACGTGAAGCTATTGCGTTGTCTGTCAAAACGCATGGTGCAGACCACGTCGCAATGCTGCTCGGCGCGCACACGACCCTCGAAGAAGCGACGCTCGCAAAAAAACTTTCCGTGCAGCTTGGCGGTACGATCATTGATCATCGCCTTCGCGTCACCGATGCCGCGCTTGATCAAGGTGGCGGCGTGCCGTGGCTCGGAATGAAAGTTTCGGAACTGGCTAATTGCGACCGCGTCCTCGTGATCGGTTCCAACCTGCGTCAAGAGCAGCCGCTTATCGCGCAACGCATTCGTCAAAGCATCAAAAAAGGCGCGGCGCTTTCTCTCATCACGACGACGAGCGATGATCCGCTTTGCGCTCTAGCTGCAAATATCTTGGTCAAGCCGTCCGCAATTTGGGATACGTTGGCTGCGGTTTTGTCCGCGCTGGCGAAGCGACTCGAAAAAGAGACGCCGATTTCTGTCGAGACCGTCAGCACTGAGGTTGATCAAATCGCCGCGTCACTCGCGACTGGAAAACGCGTCGCTGTGTTGTTGGGTGACCTCGCATTAACGCAGTCTGACGCGTCGCATATCGAGTCGCTCGCCAATGCAATTGCAGGCGTCTGCGGCGGCACCTATGGTCGCCTCACGTTGTCCAGTTCAACCGTGTCGTGTCATATCGCTGGCGCGACGCCGCACGACGGCGGAGTGACTGCGAACCAGGCGCTGGACGGCGCTGCCAAGGCGTTTATCCTGATGGGTTGTGAACCCGAACTCGATAGCGCTATGGGCGCAAAAGCGCTCGAGACTTTAGGTGCAGCAACCAAGGTTGTCTGCCTCACGCCATACGCCAGTGACGCAATGCGTGAATACGCTGACGTGCTGTTGCCCATCACTCCATTCACTGAAACATCGGGCACCTATGTATCGCAGGACGGTACGGTCCAGTCGTTTACGGGCGTCGTTCGGCCTCTGGGAGAAGCGCGCCCCGGCTGGAAAGTGCTGCGCGTGCTCGGTGACTTGTTCGGCGCAGAGTTCGGCGCTTTAAATTCCAGCGAAGACGTCAAAGCGCTCGCCTTGGTGAATTTCAGCGAATCTCTGCTTGGCGCTCGCGTACGTATGTTGGCGCTCTCGGATTCCGAGTCGGCGGGCGCGCTTGAACGTGTTG
>JBBRGY010000245.1:0-5306 GCA_038223495.1 Burkholderiales bacterium
GCTCGCTGATCGTCTGGTTGAGGCGCGGCGACTGCTGGCGCTTTACGCCATCGACGTAGAGCGAGCAGAAGGATTTTGGCGAACGCTTGATTCTGTGTATCTACAGCGGCACAGCGCCGACGAGATCGCATGGCACGCCAGGAATCTTTTCTACAGACTGGAAACCGATAAACCTGTCGTACGCACGCGCCTGATGCCCTCCGGCGAAGGCCTGCAAATTATGGTGTACGTCAAAGATCGTGCCGAACTGTTTGCACGCATCATGAACGTTTTCGCCCGGCTTAATTTCTCTGTGCTCGACGCTCGCGTTCATACGTCGAAGACAGGCTATGCGCTCGACACCTTCACAGTCGTCAACCCTGGATCAATCAGCGCGGCGTATCGCGATGTCACGCAACTGGTAGAGCACTCGTTGATCGAAGTTCTCACCGGAGACACGGTATTGCCAAAGACGCCGCTCGGCAAACCGACCCGTCAGCAACGCCATTTCCCGATTACGCCTGTTATCGAAATCGCTGGCGATGAGCAGGGCCAGCGCTTCGTCCTCGAAATCGTTGCTGCGGACCGGACGGGCCTCTTGGCTCGCATTGCCGACGTGCTATCAAAGCGGGACATTTCTATTGAGACAGCGCGCGTGAACACGCTGGGTGCCAGAGCCGAAGACGTATTCGTCGTGTCCGGCGGGCGACTGACGGAGGAGAGCACCCGGATTACGCTGGAGACTGAGCTAGCAGAGGCAATCGCGTAGCGCCCGTTTCTGCGGAATGAAGTGCGCTTGAGCCCTCATCTGAAAGTACCTCTAGAAAGTCATTTTTTGGAACACCCATGAATCAAAAAAAGCTTGCGCAAATCATGGTCACTCTCATCGCTATCGCAATCGGCGTTTGGCAATATTTGGGGATAAATCATCAATCGGAGTCGAGCGTTCCTGCCGCCCCTTCGATACCGGTGCCGCGACAAGATCCGCGGGATGGCAGTGCACAAGCTCCTGATCAACAGAACACCCGACCAGAGCGCGGAGAACGCAGCGAACGATCCGCAGGGCGCGTGGGCGACTTTGATTACTACCTCGTTAGCCTGTCTTGGTCACCGTCGTATTGCGTACTTCACCCAGAGGATCTGCGGCAATGCGGAAAAGGTTACGGCTTCGTGCTACACGGCCTGTGGCCGCAAAAAATGAGTGGAGGCTACCCGGAGGATTGCGAATTATTAGCGGCGCTGCCGGAATCAGTGCTTCGCAAAACGCTTGCGTTTATGCCGAGCGACAAGCTCATTCATCACGAATGGACAAAGCACGGTTCGTGCAGCGGACTCAGTGCAGAGGCCTATTTTTCATTGGCCGATCAGGCGTTTGCAGCGGTGCGCGTGCCCACCAGATTCGAGCAACCGCAAACGGCATTCACCGTAACCGCAGATGAAGTACGCAACGATTTCGCCGCAGCCAACCCGCAATTTCCGGCCGACACCTTTACCGTGCAATGTTCAGGCGATAAATTGCAGGAAATTCGCGTCTGCATGAGCACTGCGGCCAAAGCTCAGGCCTGTGGTCGCGGGATACGTTCACAATGCCGGGACGGCCAGATTCAAGTTCCTGCGTCGCGCTAAATGCGATGCACGATTACGCCACCAACGTAGGAAACAGCACGTCCGTAAAACCGAACTTCGTCATGTCTTCGATGCGTCGCGGATAAAGCACACCATCAAGATGATCGCATTCATGCTGCACAACCCGCGCGTGAAACCCGTCGACCACACGCTCAAACGCCGCTCCAGTTGCGTCGCGCCCTGAGTAGCGCAGTTTTTCATATCGTGGAACTTCACCACGTAGACCGGGCACCGACAGGCATCCTTCCCAGCCATCAGACATGGTGTCGCCAATCGGGTCCAGCACGGGGTTGCAGAGCACAGTGAACGGAATATCCGGCGCATCGGGATAGCGCGGATTTTTTCCAGTGCCGCCAAAGATGACTACGCGCATATCAACGCCAATTTGTGGCGCGGCAATACCTGCGCCACTCGCGTCTTTCATGGTGTCGAGCAGATCGGCGATCAATTCATGCATTTCGTCCGAATCGAACATCGATTCCGGCACCGAGGGGGCAACGCGCAGCAGACGTGCATCACCCATTCTGAGAATTTCGCGAACGGCCACGATTAGGGCCGGTCCTTGTAAACCAACGCGAGCGCGGCGATGATGCGCTGCACGCGGCCAATACTTGCATCCAGCGTACTGTCGATCTTTTCGTGCGAGATCATGTTGACGCTATTGCCGCAACCAGCCGCCCAGTTGGACACAACACACAAGTGCGCGTAGCGCAGCGCCAACTCACGTGCCAGCGCCGCCTCAGGCATACCCGTCATGCCAACCAGCGTCGCCCCGTCACGAGCCAGGCGGGCAATTTCAGCCGCCGTCTCCAGACGTGGTCCTTGCATGGCACCGTAAACGCCAGTCGCGACGACGGGTTCGCTGACTGAGGAGGCGGCGCGCCCAATAGCGTCGCGCAACTCGTCGCTGTAGGGCCGCGTAAAGTCAACATGCACCACGTTGCGATCACTGCCGTCACAGAACGTGTGCTCGCGACCATAGGTATAGTCGATGATTTGATCCGGCACCGCAACCACGCCTGGCCCGGTGTTGTCGGCAATGCCGCCCACCGCCGCGACCGCCAGCACGTCAGTCGCACCAGCCTCCTTAAGCGCCCAGACGTTCGCCCGGTAATTGATGCGATGCGGCGCGTGAATATGGCCCGGTCCGTGGCGTGCGATGAACAGCATGGGAATGTCGTTCATTTCCCCAAAAACCAGCGGTCCAGACGGCTCACCGAACGGCGTTCGCGCGATCTCCCGGCGGATCACATGCATTTGTCCGAGACCGACGAGGCCACTGCCACCAATTACTGCGAGCATGTTTACTTGAGACCGTTACATTAAAACGCTATTCTCGCAGTATTGACCCCGTGTCGCGTTCCCCAATTCAGCCATGTATCTCACCCGATTGTTGCAACTCATGTCCGAGCGTGAAGCGTCGGATTTGTTTATCTCCGCTGGCGCACCGATCCATTTAAAGATCAACAACGACACCTTGCCGGTCAGCACGCAGATTATTGACGCGCCGACAGCGCAAAAAATCGCCTACGAAGTCATGAGTGCCGACGAGATCGAGCGCTTCGAGCGAGACTGGGAGATGAATCTTTCGCATGTGGAGCCGGAATACGGCAACTTTCGCATCAATGTTCTGCGTCAGCGTGGAACCGTGTCGATGGTGGTTCGCTACATCCGCAGCAGTGTTCCTGAATTTGCGTCGCTCAATCTGCCTTCGGTGCTGCTTGATCTCGCGGTCGAGCGTCGCGGTTTAATTCTTGTAGTCGGGTCCACTGGTTCGGGTAAATCAACGTCGCTTGCGTCGATGATCGACCATCGCAACACGAACACCACCGGACATATTCTCACCGTCGAAGACCCGATCGAATATTTGATCCGTCACAAACGATGCGTCGTGAATCAACGCGAAGTTGGGCACGACACTAAGTCCTACGACAACGCGCTGCAAAATGCGCTACGCGAGGCTCCGGATCTACTGCTAATCGGCGAAGTACGCGACCGCGCCACGATGCAACATGCGCTCACGCATGCGCTCACAGGCAACCTGTGCCTGACCACGCTGCACGCGACCAACAGCTACCACGCACTCTCCCGCATCATCAATATGTATCCGCAGGATGCGCGCTCGGGTCTGCTGGCCGACCTCGCTTACGGTCTTAAAGCCATCATCGGGCAGCGACTGGTGAAAACGAAAAACGGTAATTTGCAGCCGGCCGTGGAGGTGCTGATCAACACCAAGCTCATCGCCGAAATGATCACGTCTGGCGAGTTGCACCGAATCAAAGAAGCGATGGAGCAGAGTTTGACGCCCGGTTCCTGCACTTTCGAGCAGGCGCTGGGCCGGATGTACCTGAACGGCACGATCACGTATGAGGAGGCCTTGGCTGCGGCCGATTCGCCGACCAACTTGGCCTGGCTCATCAATCAATCACAGCAAGACGTCAGCCCCAGTGGTCAACGCCGCAGCGCCGCGTCGGCGACCAATTTTGAAGACTTTGAGCTTGCGAAACAGCCAGAACATACGCGATAGCAAAAACATTAGCGAAAGGTTCGGCTGTGTCTGAGTCATTTACCGGTCTGTCCCGCACGGCCCAACTCGCCGCGCGACTGATCGCGCAACCCTCCGTCACGCCAGATGACCGTGACTGCCAGCGCATCGTTGGCGAGCGTCTGGCGCGCATGGGCTTTCGGCTGGAAACCGTGCGCCGCAACGGCGTGACCAATCTGTGGGCGCGGCGCGGTATAGGTCGTCCGCTAGTTTGTTTTGCGGGTCACACCGACGTCGTGCCGACCGGGCCGCGCGATCAGTGGTTGTCTGATCCGTTCACTCCGACAGTGCGCGACGGTGTGCTTTATGGTCGCGGCGCGTCTGACATGAAGACCTCGATCGCGGCGTTTGTAACTGCAGTCGAAGATTTTTTGGCAGCGCATCCGAATCCTGTGGGATCAATTGCGTTCTGTCTGACTTCGGACGAAGAAGGCCCGTCAGTCGACGGTACGCGATTAATGGTCGAATTGCTGCGTGAACGCGGTGAAGCGATTGACTATTGCATCATCGGCGAACCGAGTTCGGTCGACAAAGTCGGCGATATGATCAAGATCGGTCGCCGTGGTACGTTGTCCGGCAAGGTGCGCGTCAACGGCGTTCAGGGCCACATCGCATATCCACACCTCGCATTAAACCCAATTCATGCGGTTGCCCCTGCGTTGAACGATCTCACACGCGAAACCTGGGATCAGGGCAACGAGCATTTTCCGCCGACGAGCTTTCAGGTCTCAAATATCAACTCAGGCACCGGCGCAACCAACGTCATCCCCGGTGCGCTGGAAATGCTGTTCAATTTTCGCTATTCCACCGAGAGCACGCACGAGACATTGAAATCGCGCTTCACAGCCATGATGTGCCGCCACAATGTGCCGTGTGATATCGAATGGACGGGACTTGGTTTGCCCTTTTTGACTGAGCAAGGCGCGCTCGTCACGACGATGAAAGCGGCCATCGAAAAGGTCACGGGCATTGCGCCTTCGTTGTCCTGCACCGGCGGCACGTCCGATGGCCGATTCATCGCGACCTGGTGCCGCGAGCTGGTCGAATTTGGCCCCACCAACGCGACTATCCACAAAATCAATGAATCCGTTGCATTAAATGAAATTGAGCCCCTGCGAGAGGTTTATCTGCAAGCTCTGAAATCGTTACTGTCCGA
>JBBRGY010000246.1:0-5289 GCA_038223495.1 Burkholderiales bacterium
AGGAGATTTGTAGGGTCAGGAGGCCTAACGTATGTCCTTTCCTTCCCGTCCATCTGGGCATTGAGCGCTTCATGAAATTGACCCATCTCTCCGCGGCCGTTGTGCTGGCTTCCGTCGCTTTTTCCAACGCTCAGGCCGCAGGCGACAAGTTGTTTTTACAACTCGCGACCTGTCAGGAGTCGTGGCTCGACTGGAAAAATATTCCACCCAAAATGACGCCGTTTCAGAATCGGATTGCGACGGATCTAAGAGCCGTCGAAGGCACTGCGGGATATGCACCGCTCAAACCAATGTCGCTGTTGGGTTTTAACGTCGTCGAGGTCTATCCCGGCAGCGTGGGAATGGGGTTGGGCTTTTCGGTGGTGGTGGATGCTGGGTTTGACAACGTGAAAACAAGCCTCGAAAAACAGGTCGGCAAGCGCATCACGGAATGCAGCTTCCAGGAGAACACGCGCGATTGCGGCTATTCATTCGCAGAAAAAAAGACGCTGACCCTCACGGAAGTGACGAAGGGAAAGAACGCGAAAACACTGTTTGGTTGTTATTACTACTATGAAAAGTGATCGTTCTTCCGAACGCGTCCGTATTCGCCATCCGTTCTAAAAAATTCTGGCATCTCAACGTGACATGCGAGCAATGACAGGAAAACATATGAAGACGATTTTTTGGATCACGGTGGCGATTGACTCAGTGCTGATAGCACTCATTTTCTTGTCCATACTGGGGGATAGTTTTACGAATGCTGCGCCACAAGTGGGAGGCAAGCTCCTGGTCTTCCTCCTCTTGCCGTTGGCACTCGGAGCCGCTATCTGCCTGTTCATGTTCGGCACCGATATCGTCGCACATCGCCTGGCCTTGTTTATCGTACTGACGCCACTTCCGGGCGTAGTCGCGTACGGTTTTTACCAAGACTATGCAGATGCCCAACGTGTGAACAGAACCAGCGAACTATCTGTTGGCGCTCCTGAGGCTTTGCCGAGCTCGACATCACACTCAGCATTAGAAGGCGCTATCGATCCTTTGCAGAAGTAGGCGCACGTGCCTGCGTATTGCGCAAACTTCCATGAATTAACCTATCACTAAAGTCTTTATGAAACGCCTCACCCGACTCTTTCGCATCGCCCGAACGACAGGTTGCCTGTTTGCGATTGCCGCCGTCGCGCAGAGTCAAGCGGCAACCAACTCGGGGGCCGTCGCAGGTGCAGCGGAGTTCTCGCGCGCAGAGGTCACTCGTCTACAGAAGAAGGACTGGAGAGGCTCGCTGATGGATTATGAAGCCGCAGCGAACCTCGGGAACCCCGATGCGTTGTACCGGCTCGGCATGCTTATTTACCAAGGCGAAACGCAGGGCGCTGGCGACGTGCCGCGTGCGCTTGGGTACTACAAACGGGCGGCTGATCTCGGTCATGCACGAGCTAATTTTCTTTACGGCATGGAGCTATACGTCGGTGAAAATGTCGGGAAAGACATGACGGGAATGCTTTACTACGTGCGTCGCGGCGCAGAGCGAGGAGATGCCGGTGCACAGAACCTGCTAGCTGGCCTTTATGTGTCCGGCTCGATGGTGAAGCTCGATCCCATCGAGGCATTTCGATGGGATCATCTAGCCGCGATGAAGGCCATAGAAATCCGTCAGTTCCTTCAACAAAAAATCTATGACACGGTCAATGATCGCCCTGATGAGACCATTGACATGGGCGATCTGCTTCGCAACACGCCTTCTGTTGGCGCTATTCGTGACAGCGTTGGATCAAAGCTCACCGGCGATCAACTCGCCACTGCCAGAGCGCTCACGACGACCTGGAAGCCCACGATCGACGCGACCTGCCGTGCCTGTCAGGCAATGGGCAATCCCAATTATTTGCTGAAAAAGTAGGCCTTGCCAATGGCAAGGTCGGCGCTTTCTCATCTACTTTCAATAACGACTTCGCAATTATTTGTGCGATACACGACCAACCTACCGCGATAATGCAGAACTCCCCGCTATGAGCTTCACCACGATGCGTCAGATCGACAGCACCGCGCAATCGATTGATGCGCTGATTCAAATCGGCGCGCTCGACGCTGCACGAGACTTGTTGCGCGCTGAATTGGGTCCGCTGTCAACGCACGTCGGTACGGCGAGAGTTGAGACATGGTGCGCAGCGCTCGGGCTCACTCAACTGTTGCATCTACCGCAAGCGCTTGCTGCGGCACACGAGATGCGCGAGATGCAGGGTTCGGCGGCGATTCCCGCGTTCGTGGCGATTGCCCAGACTGCGCAAGCCAGTGGCGACGAAGTCGCGGAATTTCGCGCGTTGTCGGGCATCTATTGCACTGGCACGTTGTTGTGGAGTGGGTTCGGTGACATGCAACGGGCGTTCCCGCGCATCAACGTTCTGTACGAAGCGACTCAGTCGCGGCTCAGCAAAGACGAAGCCATTGAGTGTTTGCCCGGATTGCTGGCGGCGCGCATGCTGTTTGGTGCGCAGGCGGCAGACGCTGCCAGCATCGGCGAAGCGGTTGTCCTTTTGGCATTTGACGAGCGCCTAAACAGTCGTGCCCGTTTGCGGGCGGCGACGATGCTTGCGCCCTGGTTCGAGCACGCCAGGGACGCTGGTCGATTGCGGCGGATGACAGAAACGCTCGCGCCGTTGGTCGATGATGATGCCATTCCTGCCGCTACCCGTCTGATCTTTCGGGGCGCGACTGGGCTGGCGAGCGTCTATTTTGTGGGCAATGTTGAAGGCGGTGCAGGGATTACGTTTTCCGCCGCCGCGCTTATCGCGGATGCCGACGCGCTTGGAATGCAGTGGTTGCGGTTTTTTACGCGTCGTGTGGCCTTTGAACAGACGACGCGGGCGGGCGATTCGTCGAATGCAAACACCTATCTCGATCAACTTGCAGCGCTAGCCAATCCTGCAGACGCTTCGCAGGCGCTAGCGTTGCACTATCGGCGCTGCAACCGCGCGCTGCGTGCGAACGAGTATGCGGCAGCGCTCGCACATGCGCAGGTCTGCATGGAGCTTGCGCGCGCGCTTGAGATGCCGCAGCCCATTGCCTTGCTCTACGAGAACTCTGCGGCAGCGAGCCTGGTGGGATTGCATCGGTTGGCGGAAGCGAAGCTGATTTATCTCTCCATAATCGCCAAGTCCATGCCTGGTCATCGTTTGGGCTACGAGCGTATTTGTGCGCTCATCGACGTGGCGGAGGCGCTGGGAAACCCAAGTTCATCTGAATCCTTTTCCGACGAACCCCCACGCGATGCTTTGCACTTCGCGCTCGAGAATTACGTGCAGGTCTGTGCCGGTCGACTGCCACCCATGCATGCGCAAATTTTTCCGTCGCTCGTGCAGCGTGTCGTTGCTGCGCTCTACGCGCATGGGCTCGGTAACGACACGTTCGCCTCCGATGTGCGCGCACTATCGCTTTCGCCGCCCGACACACGGCCAGTAAGCTGGCCGTGGATACTACGAATTCGGCTTTTCGACGGTTTTGCATGCGAGGGAATGGCCGCAAGCGCGCAGGAAAACAGCAAAAAAGCAGATTCAAAACCGACGCAAATCCTGCAATATCTGGCCGCTCACGCGCCCACCTCGGTGTCCGCGCAACGGATGGCAGATGCGCTGTGGCCCGAGGCCGACGGCGACAAGGCGATGCGCTCGCTTGATGTGGCGCTCACGCGGTTGCGACAGTCGCTGCCCGACGCCGCGCTGTTAACGCGACACGATGGCAAGATTGGTTTTGATCTGGATCGTGTGTGGTGCGACACCGATGCCGTTCTGGCGCTGGTTGAAAAATTGCGTGCGTTCGCAAATGCGGCGGGTGCGGCGGTTGGGTCTGGCGGGCAAGCTGGCGCAATCGTCGGGGTCGGGATCGCGGCCACCGCTGACGCCTTGGCGCGTGACACCGCACAAGCCCACACCGCATTAGCGCTTTTGGCGCTTTATCGTGGCCCGCTACTGCCGGATTCACGAGAGGCATTTGCGCGCGACCGCTCCGCTTTTTTCCGGTCCCAAGCGGCCGGGGCAGTGCAAATCGGCTTACGCGCCGCGATCCGCTTGCCCGAGCCGACGATGGCTGAAGAAATTGTGCGCAAAAGCGTGTCGCACGGCCTGCCCGCCGATGTCGTGCGCGCAGTGATCGCCGACATGCAGGCGCGCGGCGAGGACACCTCGCGACGGGCGGCGCAGCTCAGCAACGTTTTTGATCTGGCGCGGGCCTAAATTTCTCTCTATAGCTTTCTGCTACAGCCCAGCATTTACTGGGCATAGATCTATAAAACGGTATAAGTCGACTTGAGGACAATATTCCAATTAGCCCCAGTGCGGCGGTCGTTTCAGCGAAAAGCTTTCTGTTCCAGAGCGCTACAATTTGTGTGTGAATTCGAATCCTGTGAAAACTCCCGCGTCCATGCGCCGCACCTCGCTGACCCAGTTTCTGGTTGAACAACAGCGCTCGGCGCACGCCATCCAGCCCGAATTGCGGCTCCTGATCGAAGTCGTCGCTCGCGCCTGCAAGGCCATCGCGGTGAACGTCGGCAAAGGTGCGCTGGCCGGCATGCTCGGCAGCGCGGGCACTGAGAATATTCAGGGCGAAGTCCAGAAAAAGCTCGACGTCATCTCGAACGACATCCTGATGGAGGCCAACGAGTGGGGCGGCCATCTCGCGGGCATGGCGAGCGAGGAGATGGAGACGATTCACGAGATTCCAAATCGCTATCCAAAGGGCGAATATCTGCTGCTATTCGATCCGCTCGATGGGTCGTCCAATATCGACGTCAACGTATCCATCGGCACCATTTTTTCGGTGCTCAAAGCGCCGGAAGCAATGGGTGAAGTCACCGAGCAATCCTTTCTTTTGCCCGGCACCACGCAAGTTGCAGCAGGTTATGCGGTGTACGGCCCGACGACGGTGTTCGTGCTGACGGTTGGTACGGGTGTGCACTGCTTCACGCTGGATCGCGAAATGGGCTCGTGGGTGCTCACCCAATCAAACATGATGATCCCGGAGGAGACGCAGGAATTCGCGATCAACATGAGCAATATGCGGCACTGGGAAGCGCCCGTGAAGCGCTACATCGACGAGCTTTTGTTGGGCAAAACTGGGCCGCGTGGCAAGGATTTCAACATGCGCTGGGTCGCCTCGATGGTGGCCGATGTGCATCGCATTCTGACGCGCGGCGGCGTCTTTTTGTACCCACGCGACCAGCGCGAACCAGACAAACTGGGCAAGCTGCGGCTCATGTACGAGGCCAACCCGATGAGCTTTATCGTCGAACAGGCGGGCGGCGCTGCAACAAATGGACAT
>JBBRGY010000247.1:0-5272 GCA_038223495.1 Burkholderiales bacterium
ACGTATCAGGATCGCCAAGTAGTTCGGCGCTCAGCGCCTTGGCCAGCGCGCCAACTGTGAGCGGATGCGCAACGCTTCGGCCCATGAACGGCTACTTGTCGACCAGAGCTTTCAGAACGCGATCGGTGATATCGATGCGCGAACTCACGTAAACAGCTTCCTGCAAAATGAGATCGAATTTCTCTGCCTCAGCGATTTGTTGAATCGCTTTTTGCAAGCGCTCTTGCAAGCCCGCAAGCTCTTCATTGCGACGAAGATTTTCGTCTTCACGCAGCTCGCGCTGTGCTCGCTGCAAGTCTCGATTAAGAACTTCGAGGTCACGCTGTCGAGTGCGACGATCGGCGTCTGAAAGGGTTAGCTGTTCCTTCTCAAAAGCCGAAGAAGAATCGCGAAACCGCTTGGCAACTCGCTCGACCTCAGCTTGACGTGTGGCGAATTCGCGCTCCAGTTTTTTAAACGCTCGCTGGGCGGGTGCCGATTCACGAAGAAGTTTTTCCGTGTTGACAAGCCCGATTTTAAGTTCGCCAGCCCGCTGCGCGGCGGCACTTGTTTGTGCAAATGTGACCGTACACGCGGTCAGCGCGGCAAGCGCGACAGCAGCAACAACGCGGTTCTTAAGGACAGAAATCAACATGGCTTTCTCAAAGCGGGGTTCCGGTCAAGATTGGGCTAAAACAACGTTCCGACCTGAAACTGGAAGCGTTGCAGTTTGTCGCCCGGTTTCGATCCAATCGGGATGGCATAGCTGAATTTTAGTGCGCCGATGGGTGATTGCCAGGCGATTGCGACACCGGTGGATAAATGAATACGCTCGTTATCCTTCTGTAGCGGCTCACCTTTGTCATAAATCTGACCCGCGTCAAAGAACAAACTGCCGCGCACCGATTTGTCGTTTTTAGTCCCGGGAAACGGGAACAATATTTCATTGTTCACCGTGAACTTGCGACGACCGCCCGTCGCATTACCCGAATATGAAGTCGTCGATGACGTCGTACCGTCTGGATTGGTAGTGACCGCTGAAATCACAGCCTCACGTGGGCCAAGCGAATTGGTTTCGTAACCACGAACCGAGCCAACGCCACCGCCGTAATAGTTCTGGAAGAACGGCAACGAGCGACCGCCGTAACCATTTGCGAAACCGAGTTCAACGTTCAGGCCATACACAAAGTCAGCAATGATCGGAACGAATGCTTGTCCCTGATAATTGATCTTGAAATACTTCACGTTGGTCACGGGAAGCGTCGCCTCAAGACTCACGCTTTGCAGCCAACCGCGCGTCGGGTAAATCAAACTGTCGCGCGAGTCGCGTGCCCAACCCGTGCTCGCTTTGTACGTGTTGGTGTTGTATCCAAATTCGTTCGCGTAGTCGTAGAAACGCTGCGGGCTGATGCCGGGATACAGCTGAAGATTTGAGTTCTCTGCCGAAACGCCCGCGCTAATGCTGTCTGTTTCGCTAATCGGAATTCCAAAGCGAACTCCAGCGCCAGTGGTTGACAGCTGATAGCTGCCGACGCCGGTCGTAGTGGGATCGTAGGTGCGGCGATAAATATCGATACCGCGGCTTATGCCATCGGGCGTGAAATACGGATTGGTATACGACACGACCGCAGTTTTTGCGGTTCGGCTAGTGTTAACTTGCAGCGCTAGCGAATTACCGGTGCCGAGCACGTTATTTTGCGAAATAGACGCAGTCAATACCAATTTGTCGGCGCTGGAATAACCTGCACCCGCGTTCAAGCTGCCGGTGTTCTTCTCAACGACGGCGACGTCAATGTCAACTTGATCGCTGCTACCGGGGACCGGCACGTTGTCGAGCGTGACTTCGGAGAAGTAGCCGAGACGATCAAGCCGCACTTTAGAGCGCTGGATTTTGCTTTGGTCGTACCACGACGCTTCGAGCTGGCGAAGCTCGCGGCGAATGACTTCATCTCGCGATTGCGCGTTGCCCGACACGTTGATGCGACGCACGTAAACCCGACGCCCCGGATCGACGACAAAGTTAAAAGCGACGAGGCGCTTTTCGCGATCAATCTCCGGTACCGCGTTGACGTTGGCAAAGGCATAGCCTTCGCGTCCCAAACGGTCACTAATCGCCTTCGCGCTGTCAGCAAGTCGAGTGCGTGAAAACACTTCGCCCGGTTTCACGCGAATGAGCGCACGCAACTCCGCCTCAGGTACGAGCAAGTCGCCCGAAAGCCCAACGGTTGACACATTGAACTGTGCACCCTCGCTGATGTTGACCGTAACAAACACTTTCTCTTTGTCGGGAGACAACGAAACCTGAGTCGATTCAACAGTGAATTCGAGGTAACCACGGTTGGTGTAGTAGCTGCGAATCGTCTCAAGATCGGCTTGCAGCTTTTGCTTCGAATACTGATTGTCCTTGGTGTACCAGGACAACCAACCGCCAGTCGAAAGCTGAACTTCCGACAGCAATGTCTTTTCGCTGATTGCGTTGGCGCCAACAATGTTGATCACCTCAATCTTGGCGACTTCGCCCTCTTTCACCACAATCGCCACACCCGTACGGTTACGCTCCAACGGTGTAAGCGTGGTAGTGACTTCAACGTCGTAGCGACCGCGGGAAAGATATTGCTTCTTGATCTCTTGCTCGGCCCGGTCGAGAATGGAGCGATCAAAAATTCGGCCTTCGGACAAACCAGAATCGCGCAACGCTTTTTTAAGCGTGTCTTTATCAAATTCTTTTGCGCCACTAATTTCAATCGAGGCAACTGTCGGACGCTCAACGACAGAAACGATCAACACGTTCTCTTGCGCCTCAATGCGTACGTCACGAAAAAAACCCGTGGCGAACAATGCCTTGATAGCTGCCGAGGCCGCCGCATCATCGAAGCGGTCGCCAACTTTAACGCCAAGGTAGTTAAAGACGGTTCCTGCATCGGTGCGTTGCAGCCCTTCGACGCGAATATCACGAACCGTGAACGGGTCGATGGCGTGCACAAGGGCAGAGTAGCCAAGTAAACCGGCAGAGATGAGGCCTGCAGCAACACGTCGCGGCGAAAAGGGAAAACGGGAAATAGGTCGGGTCACGAGATGATTCGCAAAAAGTCGTTGTAGAGCGCGAGCGCGGTGAGGGCAGTAATAAAACCGATGCCGATACGTTGTCCAAACGCCTCAGCTCGCTCTGAAAGGGGCGCTCCCTTGAAGGCTTCCAAGAGATGATATAGCAACTGTCCACCGTCAAGCATAGGCACGGGCAAGAGGTTCAGCACGCCAATCGATATGCTCACGATCGCAAGGAACAGCGTAAATGCCACCGCGCCCTGATTCAGCGTCACACCAGCGCCCTCAGCCATCGTGATTGGGCCAGATATTTGCCGAAGCGAAACCTCTCCAGAAAGCATGCCCCAGAGCACGCGCACGGTCAGCGTAGTCGCGTCGACGGTGCGCTGAACCGCAGCGACTATCGCCTCAGGCACAGAGCGCTCACGATCCACCACCCAGTTGTCGCCGAGCTTGAGCGCGCTAATTGCAGCAACGTCAATTCGCCCTATGGTTTGTCCATTCACCAATTCCTTACGCGGCGTCACCACAATTTCCTGGCGACTGCCAGCACGCTCAACGGCGAGGCGAAGCGGCTTTTCAGGCGCGAGTCGAATGATGGACGTAAATTGCGACCATTGACGAAGGGGCGAGTCTTGAACAGCGACGATGCGATCACCTTCACGCAGCCCGGCATTCTCAGCGGGCCCTCCAGCCTTCACGCTACCAATCACAGCGGGTTGGTCAAAGCCCAATCCCCAGCCGGACAAACGTGCGCCGACGCTCGGCGGCGGCGTGCCATCACCCTCCGCCCGGCGCTGCAGAATGTAGCTTCGCTCGACCCCGCGTGATTCAACATCGAGTTTTAATTCTTGTTGAAAGAGGCTTGTCAACAACTCCCAACGAACATCGCCCCAATGCGCGACCGCACGGTCATTCATGCGCAGGATCTTCTCGCCCCCGCGAAGGCCCGCCTCGGCGGCAGGCGTACTGGCTTCCGGTGCTGCCATCAGCGCCGCCAGATCGCGATCGGGCGCGGCAAGAGCGAAGGCATAAAGCACCGCAGCGAGCACAAAATTCGCGATAGGCCCGGCGGCGACGATTGTCGAGCGTTGCCACAACGGACGCGTGTTGAACGCTGCTTCACCCACGCCGGGTTTGACGCCTGCGCATTCCGGGTCGCGCAGATCGAGCATGCGAACATAGCCACCTAGCGGGATAGCCGAAATCGCAAACTCCGTGCCTTTGAAAATACTGCGCTTACCGATCCACTTGATGAGAACGGGGCCAAATCCGACCGAAAAACGCAACACCTTGACGCCACACCAACGCGCAGCAAGATAGTGCCCCAACTCGTGAATCGTCACCAGAATCGCAACAGCGATCAGAAAGCCGAACAACGAACTGCCGAAAATCGCCATCAGGCGCGGGCCTTCATAGACAGGGCTGAAACCAATTGTTGAGTTTCTCTCCGAACCATTTCATCGCGCGCGAACACCTCTTCAATACGTATGGGGTCGGACAAGTCAACCCGCTCAAGAGTTCGCTCGGTGAGTGAAACGATATCGGTGTAGCGCACATATCCATCAAGAAATGCCGCCACTGCCACCTCGTTCGCCGCATTCAGCGCAAGACAGGCGCCCTGCCCGCGCTCCAGCGCCTGATAGGCCAACTCTAGAGCGGGAAAACGCTCAGCATCAACGTCAAAAAATTCGAGGGTTCGCGCAGTAGCGAGCGACAACGGCGGCACCGAAAGCGAAAGGCGGTTGGTCATGTCTCGCGCTGCGCCCTCCGCCGGAAGCAACTGCGCCAACGCATGCGCAATTGGCACCTGCATATCGGCAGGTCCTAAATGCGCCAGCATAGAGCCGTCGACAAACTCAACAATGGCATGCACCGTACTGGTCGGATGAATCAGAACTTTGATATCGCGAGCCGGACGATTGAACAGCAACGACGCTTCAATGACTTCCAGCCCCTTGTTCATCAAGGTTGCCGAATCTACTGAAATTTTGCGCCCCATCGACCAGGTCGGATGTTTGCATGCCTCATCAGGCGTAATCGAATCAAACGTACTCAGATCGCGCGTTCGGAACGGCCCGCCCGATGCAGTGAGCGTCACCGCGCGCACCCGCGCCCGGTCGCATTCCAGCCCGCCCAAACACTGAAACGCCGCGTTGTGTTCGCTATCAATCGGTAGTAAACGAGCGCCGCTCGTATGCGCTTGTTCCAGCAACAAACGGCCCGCCGCGACCAGCGCCTCTTTGTT
>JBBRGY010000248.1:0-5261 GCA_038223495.1 Burkholderiales bacterium
AATGGTTGCGCACTCATGCGTTGTCTCCCACGATTGCGGCTGCGTTCGCTCTTTTCGAATCCTCTGACGGATTAGCCGCCGCAGGCGGCAAAGGCGCAAAGTATCCCACCGCCACCATCAAGATTCCGACGCCAATGAAAGCAACGATTCGTTCGCCACCACCCGAATTCGCGAGATCGACCAGCAACAGTTTCACCACCGTGAGTGCGAGCAGCGCCGCGCCTGCTTGCCAAATCACCCGCGCCGCTTTGCGATGCCCAATAAACATCGCGGCAACGCCGAGCAGCGTCCACAACACAGAGTACCCCGCCTGCACGAAGAAAGACGACGACAGCGCGCCGCTGTCCCACGCGATGCCCCGGAAGTGATGCGCGAAGCGCAGCCAAACCGTGTTCACCACGATGAACGCAGCGAACGCAAGCACGCCGAACAGCACGTTGCTGCGCAAGCGAGACGTCGCGCTCACCAGCGTTGATTCGCGAATTTGTTTCAACCAAAGTGACACGCTGGCAATCGCGATGAAGGACAACAAATCCACTGGGTTCAGAAGCGGAATGTAGGGCAGCGGATCAACATTGCCGCCCGCGGTGCATGCCATTACCAGCGCGCCTAACGTCGTCAATAACGCAACGCCTGAGCCAGCAACAATCGCGTATTCACGCTGGAACCGATCCAGCGGCCAGCGCGCGGGTTCTGCTGCCCACACGCGCTTCGACGATAGCGCCAGCATGATGAACGTACTCGCCACGATGAGGATCGCTGCGGCCCAGTCCGTCGCATACAAATTGCCAGCGCTGATCGCCCGGTCGAGCACGCTGCCAATGAGCAGTATCAACAGAAGCGTGTTGCCCACATGAACGACGCGCCACCAACGCGCTGGCGACAATGCGTCCACGCCGCGCAGCATGATGAAGTGCATCGCCAGCATGGCCATCCAGAGCAGGGCGTCGAGCCACAATGTCAGATGCGGCGTGAGCACGAGATGCACGGCGGAGGCGATCAGCAAAAACGGCAAGATGGCTACGACCGGGATGCGGGCGCTAGACCAACCCGTGCGCCGCCACGCCATAAAGGCGATGAACGACAACGCGATGAACGTAGCGCTTACCCACATGAAGCGTGCAGCGTCGCTTGCGATAACGCGCGACGACAGTAGCTCGGTCCACACGCCGAAAAGCAGCCAGCCAAAACCGGTCAGGAAAAACAGCGTGTTCGCGGTGTCGATGAGCGTCGTGTTCGCTTTGTCACCGATTGCGCTTTCGCTCACAAATGTTGATCGCGCTGTGCGTGAATCGGCGTAAGCCCACCATGAGATCGCGAAGCTGCCCACCGCGAGCATCAGCGTGCCGATGAAGTGGCTGTTGGCGAACGCATGTATCGCGGCGATTGGAGCGCCTTCAAACGAAGCCGCGAAGGCCAGCGCCGCGAGCAATTGCATTAATGCGCCAAAGGCCTGACCCATCCAGCGTTTTTGTTGTGTTGCCAACCAATAAACACCCGCGCCTTCAATCGCCCACACGGCAGCGGTCAAGCGTCCATCCACGGCCAAAGGCACAGCGAGTGTTGCAAAGATCAGCGCTAACGCTGCGTAACTTAAGGTGAGCCAGCGCGCCATCGAATGATCGCGGTTGCGGAGCGCGAGTGCAAGGACGAGATAGAACGCACTCGCAATCACCGCCGAAAACGCTGCACCATATTCAAAGTGCGCCACGAGTTGGGTTTGCAGCGCGAAGCTCACAATGGGCGTGCCGAATATCAGCATGCCGTCGAGCGTTTGCCCTTTTTTGTCTGAATGCCGCAATGCGTAGAAAAGCCCAATCGCCACGTAGATCACGAAGAACGCGATCAGGAAAGGCTGTGTGGTTGCGTACTGTTCCGGAACGTACTTGAGCGCACCCCACAATGTCGCAACCAGAAACGTCGAAACAAAGCCCAACAGATTCAGCGCGCGCCAGGGTCTAAGCCACGCAACAATGCCGATCGCGACGTTGAGCAGCAGGTAGTAGCTGAACAGGGCAACGTGATTACCAGAGCCGGTAGACACGAGAATCGGCGTTGCAAACGCGCCCGCAAATCCGACGACCGCGAGCGCCTGCTTGTTGGCCAAAAGCGCGAGCAATGTCGAGAGCGCGCACACAATCGCCATCAACACGAAAGCAGCGAGTGGCGGTATAAACGCGTACAGCTTGAACGCCGCGAAGATCGTCAGATAGAGTACCGCCACGCCCGCGCCTTGCAGCAAGATTGCGTAGTTTGACCGTGTTGTGTTATCCGCATTCGCGCGAGCCAGGCGGAAGCCCTGAACAAGGAGCGCGATGCCGATAACCCCTATGCCAGCCAAACGCAGTTCAGGTGGAAACAGCGAGTTATCCGCCGCCCACTTTGCGAGAAATGACAGGCCGATGAACAGCACGATGGCACCGACGCGAGCCACCGTGTTGCCGCCGAATAGCCAAGCCTTAGCACGCGCGACGAGCACCTCGATCGCGTCAGGTTTTGCGGGTGCAATGACGGCCGGTTGCGGTGCGCTTCGCAGATCCAGAGGCTCGCTCGGCCGCGTTGTTGCCGACGTTTCCGGATATGGCGAATCGCTCCGCACGAGCGATGGTAATGTCGGCGTTAAGTCGGCGATAGCAATGACCGAGCTAGCCTCCATCGGCTGAACGGATGCAACACCTAATGTGGCGGCTGCGGGGATCTCAAGGTTTGAAGCAACCGCTGCCACTGCGGTTAATGGTGCAACCTGCGTGACTGACTGCTTCGTCAGCCGCGCTATTTCGCTGCGCACGGCCTTTCGCAATGTCCATCCAGCCAGTGCGCCAAGTAGCGCGCCCACAATCCACTCCCAATCGCCGCCGTGCGACGACATCAGAACGCCAATCAGCGCGCCCCATACGGCTCCCCAAATAATCATCAAGTTTCTCCGGCATTTTGCGTAGTCCAGTGGCAACGTTACCTGCTAACCGCGAAGCTGTGCAACGCATTTGCAATGGTTCCGTATTTCGATACTACGAGTCTGCGCGTGTAGGGGAAATGTAGGGGTTGCGCTTACCTTTTTGTAGCCATATCAGCGCAGGGAAAATTTTGCTCCATCCGTGTCGGATCGTTTAGTAGCGCAACTAGGCGCTCGATCTTTATCATGCCTTGACCTTGCAAACAGTATTGATCATGCACCGCCGCGCTGAGATATTCAGCGATCATCGCGGTCACTAGCCGTGAGTTCCTGGCCCGGCTACAGTCGACGGTGGCAAGCGTCTATTAAACTCAGGGCAATGATTCAGTCTCCGCTCGACCACCAACCGCTCTTCAGCAAACGGCTGATTGAAAAGCGTATTCCAAGCGCGCCTATCCCACCGGAGCACGCAGCCAAACTCCAGAACTGGGCGGCCACCATTCGCAATGGCTCGATTGCCAAAGTCGGTGAAGAGCAGATTCGTCCGGATTTCATTCAGCGGATATTCATCGACGTGCTGGGCTATGTTGGCTTTGGCTCGGGTGCAAGCGTGCGCACCATCACGCACGAAGAGCGATTGGGTGCAGGTTCAGCCGATCAGGCCCTCGGATATTTCTCCGATACCCGCAACGAAGTCATCGCGCCGATGGAACTCAAGGGCGCGAAAACGTCGAATCTCGATGCGATCATGCCGGGTCGCCACAAAAGTCCCGTGCAACAGGTTTGGGAATATGCGATGGACACGCCGGGATGCAAATTCCTGATCGTGTCAAACATGCTGGAGATTCGTCTTTACGCGGTCGGGCACACGCGGCAGGTCTACGAGCGGTTTGATCTGCTGGAGGTCGCTGACAGTCTGGCGGCGTATCACAAGCTGCAACTTCTACTCGGCGCGCACAATCTGCTCACCGGCAACACGGCAAAGTTGCTCGTTGAGTCCGGTCAGCAAGAGCGTGAAATCACGGCCAAGCTCTACAAGGACTACAAGACTTGGCGAGCGCAGCTCATCCTCTCGCTCGCCCAGAGCAATGATGACAAGCCAGCGCGCTTTATCGCTGCCGCACAAAAGCTGCTCGATCGCGTGTTGTTCATCGCCTTCGCCGAGGATCGCGGTCTGCTCGAAAAAGACACATTGAAGCGTGTGCACAATGATCGCGGCTGGATCAAGCAGCCGCTGTGGGTGAACTATCAGGGCCTCTTCCGTGCGATCGACAAAGGCTTGCCGGAACGCAATATTCCGCCTTACAACGGCGGCCTGTTCGCGTTTGATCCGCTGGTCGATGAACTCAATGTCAGCGATCTGGCGTGTGAACTGTTCGCCGCGTTCGAAGGCTACGATTTCGCCAGCGAAGTGTCGGTCACGGTGCTCGGGCACATTTTCGAGCAGTCGATTGAAGACCTTGAAAAGCTCAATCAGCTCGCCGCCGCCGGCGTTTTTACGGAAGACGCGCTCAAAGCAGAAGTTGAGCGCGCCAGCGCCACCAGCGTATCGGGCAAGCGAAAGCTTGATGGTGTGGTGTTTACACCCGCCTTCATCACCGAATTCATTGTTGAACAAACGCTGGGGCGACATTTGCGCGAACGCCGGGTGGAGGTTTTGCTTCCGTTTCTTGCTGCGGGTAGCTCGCCCGACGATGTTGAATGGACTTATCGGGTCGCCACGAAAGAAGAGTTGGCAAAGTTCAAGAAAGTAAAAGGCTCAAGCAAGGCCGATATCGACCCGAAACGTATCGTTGAATACCTCTTCCTTGACGCGTGGCGCGACGCGCTGACAGACATCAAAGTGTGCGACCCGGCGTGCGGCTCTGGTGCGTTTCTGGTGGCCGCGTTCGACCTTCTCGACGCTGAATACAAACGCGTGAGCGAGCTGACTCAGTCCATTACTGGCACGTTCGAAATCTTCGACATTGACCGCGACATTTTGAACGGAAATCTGTACGGGGTTGACATCAACGAAGAGAGCATCGAAATCTCCAAGCTCTCGCTGTGGTTAAAGACGGCGAAGCGCGGCAAGGCGCTGCACAGTCTGGAAGCCAATCTGCGCGTGGGCAACAGCCTGATCAGTCCAACCGAAGGTGGCGATGAATATTCGCCGCGCGCATTTGACTGGGCGACGGCGTTCCCGGAAATCATGGCGCGCGGGGGTTTTGATGTAATGATCGGCAACCCGCCTTACGTGCGAATGGAGCACCTGAAGCCGATCAAGCCCTATCTCGAAAAACACTACAAAGTGGCCAGTGATCGTGCCGATTTGTATTGCTACTTTTTTGAGCTGGGCGTCAATCTGCTGCGCCCCGGCGGGCGTATG
>JBBRGY010000249.1:0-5251 GCA_038223495.1 Burkholderiales bacterium
GCAGCGCGATTTACCTGCTCGACAATGCTGGCCATGTGCGGGCGGGCTACACCAAGGACCGCTCGATTGGCAGTAAACGCGTGTTGTCGCTCGCGCCAATCAAAAAGCTGATGGCTGCGCCGGTTGGGCAGACGGTGTTTGGCGACGATCCGGAATTTCCGAATTCGCAGTCGCTATTTGCCGCCGCGCCATTGCACGATGGCGACACGATGACCGGCTACGTCTACGTGCTGATGCGCTCGCCTAAGGTCGACGCCAATCGTCTATTGATGTCGAGCTCTGCCAATCGCACCGCGCTCTATGTCGCGATTGGTGCGATGCTCACCAGTGCACTCCTCGTGCTCGCCGTGCTCTCGCTCATCACGCGTCCGCTGCGACGTTTAACCAACGCCGCCGACGCGGTGAGCGCGGGCGATGTTGAAAACGCGATTGAGGCGAAAGCGATGCCGTACGAATCGAGAAACGATGAAATCGGTCGTCTCTCGCGTGCCTTCCGCGCAATGGTGATGCGGCTGCGTGAACAGGTGCAGCGTGTGCGCAAGATGGACGCGACGCGACGCGAATGGGTCGCCAGTATTTCGCACGACCTGCGCACGCCGCTGACCTCGCTCATGGGCCATCTGGAAACGGTACAACTGCGTGGCGACCAAATGACGGATGCCGAGCGCAAACGCTTCCTCGAAGTCGCCATGCAAAACGCGAAACATCTGGATCGCCTGTCGGCCTCGTTGTTTGACTATGCGAGGCTCGATAGTGACGACGTGCCGGTAGACAAGGCACCCGCGCATGTCGGTGAATTGCTGGACGATCTGGCCGCGCGATTTTCGGCGGCAGGCCATTCGCGCGATATCAAATTCAACGTTGAATATGCCGAAGGATTGCCGATGGTTCAGATTGACGCCGCGTTGATTGAGCGCGCCCTGGCTAATCTGATCGACAACGCGATTCGCTACACGCCGGAAGGCGGCGCAGTCACATTGTCCGCAAAGGCAGACGCAGAGGGCGTCGCGGTTTTGGTGGCCGACTCAGGCCCAGGCATTGCGCCCGCCGACGTGCCGCACGTCTTTGAGCGATTCTTTCAGGGCAGCCGCCACCGCGAAGGTCGCGGCCATGCGGGATTAGGCCTCGCCATCGTGCAGCGCGTTGCGCAATTGCATGGCGGCACGGTGCAGGCTGGGAATCAGGCCAGCGGCGGCGCGGTGTTCACGATGTGGTTGCCCACGAACGTTTAGGCACCGCGCGCTTTTGGTTCGATCACCCGATCAAGCTTTCTTTAAATGTTTGGCGAGAAACTTCTCCATGGCCTCATAAAAATCAAACTGATTTTCCTGATTCGCGAAGCCGTGGCCTTCGTTGTCTTTGACCATGTAGTCGACTTGAATTCCGCGCTTTTTAAGCGCTTCAACCATCTGGTCGCTTTCGGCTTTGTTTACGCGTGGGTCTTTTGCGCCTTGTGCGACGAATAACGGCGTTTTGATCTTTTCGGCGTTGAGTGCAGGGGATGTAGCCGTAAGCTGCGCTTTGTCTTTCTCGGCGTCGCCCACCATCTCAGTCATCATTTCCATGAACGGTTTCCAGTACGGCGGAATCGATTTCATGAACGTAAACATGTTGGCCACGCCTACGTAGTCCACGGCCGCAGCGTAAAGATCAGGCGTTTTGGTGATGCCCGCGAGCGTGGCGTACCCGCCGTAACTTGCGCCGTAAATCGCCAGACGTTTCGGATCAGCAATGCCTTCTTTGACAAGGTAATTCACGCCGTCGGTGATGTCGTCCTGCATGGTCAGGCCCCATTGCTTGAAAGACGCTTCCCAAAACTTGCGGCCGAAACCGGTCGAGCCACGGAAGTTCATTTGCAAGACGGCGTAGCCGCGATTGGCGAGGAACTGAATCTCGGGGTTGTAGCCCCAGCTATCGCGTGCCCACGGGCCGCCGTGCGGATTCACGATCACAGGCAGGTTTTTTGCGGGAATACCCTTAGGCAACGTGAGATAGCCGCGAATCGTCAGACCGTCGCGCGACGTGTACTGGATCGGTTTCATCTCGGCCATGTCGGTCTCGGCGATTGCGCCGTTGATGTCGGCCAGTTTTTTCAGGCTGTTGCCTTTGACATCATACAAATAGCGCGCGCCCGGCGTGCGGTCGCTGGAGGCGGCCACGATCAGCGTTTGTTCGTCTTTGGTTGCGCTCTGAATATTGACTTCATAACCGGGTAGTTTCGCTTGCAGTGCTTCGTAAACGCGCTTGGTTTCGGCGTCGAGGAAGTGCCGTTCGGCTTTGTCAACTTGATAATCAACTTGTGTCGGCACCTTGCGTGCGCGCGACCAACCGAGACCGGCGACGTCGACGACGGGATGCTCAAAAATGAGCTTGCCTTCTTTGCCTGTCGCTGGATCAAACTCGAACAATGCGCTCTTGTCGCGACCGCGATTGGAGATCACGTACATCTGCTTGTTGTCTGAGGTGAAGGCCGCTACGCCGACGCTCTCGCGGAAGTTCGTCGTGACGATGGGTTTGAATGCGTCGGCCTCGGTGGCACGGTAATAGAGCGACGAGTTCACGCCATCCGACGACGTCGCCGCACGAATTTTTCCGGCGTGATCGGTGTTCCAGCTCGTGATGTTGCCGGGGTTTTGCGCTGCGAGCGTCTCTTCGCCCGTCTTGATGTTGATGCGATAGACGTCGAACACGCGCTTGTCGCGCTTGTTATGCATGACCAAAATGTGGTCAGCGTCATCCGGCAGATCATCGAGGATGCTGGCGCGCACGCCCTCATGCGGGGTTAAATCCTGCACTTTGCCAGTCGTGATGTCGGCCATGACGACGTGGAAATTCTCGTCGCCGCCGAAGTCTTTCGTAAAGAGCACATGCTGCGGCCCTTTGAAAAAGTAGTTCGAAATATCGCGCGCGGTTTCAGCGGTCACCCGCTTGATGCCTTCCTTAGTGCCCGCTTTGTCGATCGGCTGCACATAGATATTCATCCGTGATTCGTACGGCTGCATGAAACCAATTTGCTTGCCATCCGGCGAAAGCCGGAAATAACCCTGATCTGGCTTTTTGAAAAAATCGCGCAACGGATATCGCTTGGCAGGTTCCGCCTGAGCCGTGGCTGCCGTGGCAGCAATGAGGCCAGCGCTGGTAAGCACTAACAACCAACGAGTAAATTTCATGAAATGAATCTCTAAAGATGTAGACCAATCGCAACGTTAGGACATCAGCATCTTCGCAACCAGAAGGGTGCGATGAATGGGCGGGAAAGCGGCACGAGTTGCATTGAACCGGTGAAAATTGACAAAATAGCATTACAACTTTTTGCTATATATAAGCTTGTACCGGGGCTAGCTAGCCAAATCGCTGTTTATCGACATAGCATTTTATATGGACTCAGCCCAAGTAAAATGGACGTTTCAGCAAAAAGCTGATGAATACTTTCATACCCTTAGTTGAATTAGGGGAACCTACCCTTAACTAACGTTCAACACACTGTTTAAGCAAGGGCTTGTAATAAAAAATGGCTACGCCTGACGAACAAAATACCCCCGAAATTTCTGCCGATCCGCTCAACTCGTTCAAGCTGGACCCGCCAGAAACCGATCCGTGGTTGAACGACGAACAAAAATACGCCGCCGCGCAAAACGAAATCGCAGCGCTCAAAGAGCAGCTTAAAGATCAGCAACTGCGATCCCTCGCCGAGCAGGAAAACCTGCGCAAACGCAACGCTCAAGAAGCGCAATTGGCTCGTGAATTCGCCGCTAAAGACTTCGCGTTTTCATTGCTGGCCGTAAAAGACACGCTGGAAATGGTGCTTAAGGACGAGCAGAGCAACACGCAGCAAATCAAAATGGGCGTCGAAATGACCCTTAAAAACCTGGCGAATGCGTTTGAGCGCGCCAAGGTGAAAGAGGTCAAGGCTGAAAAGGCCAAGTTCGACCCGAACGTGCATCAGGCTATGTCGCAAATCGAGTCGACTGAAACGCCAGGCACTGTGCTGCAAGTCTTCCAAAAGGGTTACACGATGGCCGATCGCGTTTTGCGCCCCGCGATGGTTGCGGTCGCGAAAGCGCCCGAACTTGATTCAGGTCAAACCGCGAACAGCACATCCACGCCACCCGGTTGAACCGCTGATTTAGCCCCCCAAGTAGCTGTCATCTGAGCGTGAACACACCGTGCCCACGCCAACAAAAATAAAAGGAAATCAATCCTGAGCAAAATTATTGGTATCGATCTGGGCACGACCAACTCGTGCGTCGCAGTCATTGAGGGCGGCGTCCCCAAGGTCATCGAAAACTCAGAAGGCGCGCGCACCACGCCGTCGACCGTCGCTTACATGGAAGACGGCGAAATCACCGTCGGCGCGCCCGCCAAACGACAGGCTGTCACCAATCCAAAAGCCACGGTCTACGCGGTTAAGCGCTTGATCGGTCGTCGTTTTGACGAAAAGGAAGTGCAAAAAGACATCAGCCTGATGCCGTATGCCATCGTCAAAAACGACAATGGCGACGCATGGGTTGAAGTGCGCGGCAAGAAACTCTCGCCGCCTGCCGTGTCCGCAGAAATTCTGCGCAAAATGAAAAAGACGGCCGAGGATTATCTCGGTCATGAAGTCACCGAGGCCGTGATCACGGTGCCTGCGTACTTCAACGATTCCCAACGTCAAGCGACAAAAGACGCTGGCCGTATCGCGGGCCTTGACGTCAAACGCATCATCAACGAACCGACCGCTGCCGCGCTCGCATTTGGTATCGACAAAGTTAAAAAAGACGGCAAATTTGCTGTGTATGACTTGGGCGGCGGCACGTTCGACATCTCGATCATCGAGATCGCTGACGTTGACGGCGAGAAGCAGTTTGAAGTGCTTGCCACTAACGGCGACACTTTCCTTGGCGGCGAAGATTTCGATCAATTGCTGGTGGACTACCTCTGCGACGAATTCAAAAAGCAGAGCGGTATTGACCTGACCAAAGACCCGATTGCACTGCAACGGATCAAGGCAGCGGCCGAGCGCGCGAAGATTGAACTCTCGTCGTCGCAGCAAAGCGAAATCAACGAGCCGTACATCGCGATGGATGCGACAGGCCCGAAACACTTGGCGCTCAAAGTCACACGTGCCAAGCTTGAATCGCTCGTGGAAACTCTCATCACCAAAACGATCGAGCCATGCAAGGTCGCTTTGAAAGATGCGGGACTCACCGTTGACAAAATCGACGACGTGATTCTGGTTGGCGGTCAAACGCGTATGCCAAAAGTGATC
>JBBRGY010000250.1:0-5240 GCA_038223495.1 Burkholderiales bacterium
GGGAATACCGATGATCGGCTAAATCAGGTTGCGCAGAACCATGCTTCGCGGCGCGCACTCATCGAGGAATCTCTGGAGCGCATTCTTGCCAGCCGTGCAATCGGTCGATCAGCGCACCATCGCGCGTTCCTTCAACACGTCGTCGCTGCAACGCTCAATGCGGAATACGGACGGCTCAAAGAATCGACCATCGCGCTCGAGGTGTTTCAGCGCGACGCTGGGAGCTTTGATTCAACCACCGATTCGATTGTCCGGGTAGAAGCTGCGCGCGTACGTCAGAAACTGGAGCGCTACTACGCCGACGAAGGCGCGGATACGACGTTGCGAATTGAAATGGTCGCCGGGAACTATCGACCGAGGTTTATCGATCACGCACCGGTCGCAGTGCCTTCGAGTCTGTCACGCGGATTTTCAGTCGCAGGGCGTGGCATCGTTCCAGCCGATTTGCCTGCAACCGTTTTAGCGACATACGAGCGGGCGTGGTACATGATGCGAACGCGCACGCTTGACGGCTATCGTAAAGCGCTCGCACTGTTCGAAGACGCGATCCGGCAGGAGCCTGAATTCGCAGCTGCATATCGCGCGATTGGCTGGGCACGCATCAACATTGCCGGTCATCTCGGTGTGCCGCCCGAGGCAGGCGACCAAGGCCCTGCCATGGCCGCAGCGATAGAGCGAGCGAGAGCGATTGAGCCGGACAACCCCGAGCTGGATTCGCTGCAGGGCACCTATCTGTGTCGTTATCGCTTCGACCTCGATGGCGGTCAGGTTCTTTTTGAGACGGCGCTCAAAAACAGCCCCGAATCGTGGGGCGCGCGCAGCTCGTTTGCGTGGTGGTTAATTTTTCGTGGGCAATTTGATCGGGCGCAGCGAATGTTCGATGCTGAATTTGCGCAGGATCCGTTCGCGTTTTTCATGCGCCACAACCTCGGATCGCTGGCCTATTTCCAGCGTGACTTCGTCCGCGCTGAGCGCATTTTTTCGGAAGCGCTGGAGATGGAGCCCGGACATCTGATTGTGCGCATCGCCCACGCCAGTGCGTTGATCGCGTTGGGTAGCACGGATGCAGCAGTCAATGAAATTTCCTCTTGCTGGGCCGAGAATCCTGAGCTAGGTGGCGTCGCGCTCGAACACGTTCGCGCACTCGCTGCTGCTCATCGCCACGACGAAGCAAAAGCCGCGTTGGTCGCGTTCGATAGTGACTTCGCCAAGCGCTATTTTTCGCCTGTCTATCGGTCAGCGGCTCACGTCGCCCTAGGTGAAATTGAAGTTGCGCTGGCGTGGCTTGAACGAGCCGCAGTTGACGGCGATTACTGGCTCGTCAACGTGCTCATCGATCCCGCATTTGACGCGTTGCGTAGTGAGCCGAGATTTGCTCAAGCGATGCAAGCGGCGGGTTTGCCTTCATCAGCCCACGAACTCGTTCATATCAGACCGCGACGCGAAGCTACCTGACCGCAGGCTGCTAACCGTTTGGGGCACCACCGTACCGAGCATCTTTTTTGTGGCATTGTCGTAGATAGCCAAAGCTGGCTCAAATTACGAACCTTAAGCAGACAGTTTTTTGTTAAATCTAAAAAAGTGTCGCAAGAAACTTGCCCCTCGCGTCTTGATAAATTAAGCTTTCGTCAGGTTTATTTGCTCAAACGATAGGGTCTTCAATGTTTCGCTCGCTCGCCCTCGCTGCCGCTGTTGCGGCATCCATCACAGTCAGCAGTGCTGCATTTGCAGCAAACCCCAAGCTGGTGCCTCGCTCCATTTCGCCTACAGCGGCACCCACGATTACCGCGATTACCGGCACGCCGTTGACGATTAACGTCGGCAGCGACCATACGTTTCAGATTCGCAACAGCGCGGTTCCAGGTTCCGGACAGATATATCCGGACGGTGCCACGGGAACGGCTGACATGGGCTGGTTCGTACGTATCGGCACGGCCAAATTTGCACCGGATTTCAGTCAACATCCTGGCGGCACGGCCACCGATAGCATTGGCACCAACACCGCATGGACTCCTGGCACGCTAAGCGCTAGTACCGGGACAGGCACGGCGGTCGACCCATTCAAAGTCACGGTGACCAATGCGCTACCGACCACTACGCTCAACTCGACACAAGAGATCAGCTACGTCAACGGCGAAAACTTTTTCCGCAAAAAATTTACGCTCAGCAATTCCGGGGCGGTCGCTATTAACGCAAGCGTTTTCCTGGGTGCCGACATTTATTTGGCGGCCAGTGATTCGGGCATTCCGCAGCGAGTCAGCGGGTCTCCCGGTGGCAAAGACTGCAGCGCGGGTACTTACAACATCCTGATGATTCCGCAGGGCTCGCTTGCTCCTTCGAACTATAGCGCCAGAAATTACGACACAGTTTGGTCGGAAATCGGTGCTGGCACGCTGAGCAACGTCGTCGAAGCCGGTTGCATTGACAATGGTGCCGCGCTGCAATGGAGTGTCACCGTTCCAGCAAACGGCAGCGTGAGCGTTGAAGCGGCCACCTCCTTTGGCGCAATCCCTAACGCGATCGTCACACCTGCGGTTGATTCAATCCCTGTCCCAACGATGAGTTCAGTCGCTCTCGCGCTTCTCGTGCTGAGCATGATTGGCCTCAGCATTCGCCGCTACCGTCGCCAATAGTCACGCGGTCCGCCACCACAAGAAAAACGCGCTTCGGCGCGTTTTTTTGTGCTTAACGATGCAGGTTAGGCTCAGCCCTGAGACACATCGAAGCGCTCCCGCATGCCGCTCAGCCCAAACGCAGCGAGCACTTCTTTCAACCGCTCTGAAGCCGCCTTGCGCGGCAGGTTTTTGAACTGCGCGATGATCAGCTCGTTCTTCATCGAATGCTCCCAACCGACCAGCTCGGTCACTGTGACTTTGTACCCGTTGGCTTCGAGCAGCAGGCAGCGCAACACGTTGGTAATCTGGCTACCGAATTCGCGCGTATGGATCGGGTGACGCCAGAGTTCGCTGATGCTCTTGCTGGCCGTCGTTTCACCTTTAACGTTCCGCAAATGCGCTGCGACTTCAGCTTGACAGCACGGCACGAGCACGATGAATTTCGCTTTCTTTTCGAGGCCGAAGCGAAGCGCGTCGTCGGTTGCTGTGTCGCAGGCGTGCAGTGCGGTAACCACGTCAATTTGCGCGGGGAGTTTTTCTGTGGTGATGGCCTCAGCGACGGAAACGTTCAAGAAAGCCATCTGCGAAAAACCAAGCTGCTGCGCAAGCTTGACCGCGCCTTCGACTAGAGGCGCACGCGTCTCGATGCCCCACACTTTGTTCGCGGGAAATTGCGCAGCAATGGCTTTGAAGAACAGGTCATAGAGGATGAAGCCCAGATACGATTTGCCCGCACCGTGATCGACCAGCGTCACGCCGCCACGCTCGGCCAGCACCTGCGCGAGTAGCGGCTCGATAAATTGAACCAGGTGATAAACCTGCTTTAACTTGCGCCGCGAATCCTGATTCATCTTGCCTTCGGCGGTCAGGATGTGCAGCGCTTTCAAAAGCTCGATGGACTGACCGGCGCGGATTTCGGGCATCAGTGCGGAAGCGGATTCTGTCTTTTTCTTTTGCATGAGGGCGACTCTACACGAATGCTTGGCTCCCTTCCCCTTAGCGGGGGCTGGGGCAATGTACCGAGGTTAAGCCACAAACAGCCGTTTCCTGTCATCCTGAGCTCGCGAAGGATCAGATGGCGCGCCACCCAGCGCTGCCGAAGAGCCAACAGCGTGACGCAACTGTTCCTTCGCGAGCTCAGGATGACGTTCGGGTGACTATGACTCGGTCCACGTGTATTGGGGGAGGGAGGACGCTGGGATGGGCGGCAACAGTGAATCTCCACTGCAGCTGCCCCCTCTCTCCCCCCGCGGGAGAGAGGGGCCAGTTCACTCGCCTCAAATATCAACCTTCCCCGCAACAAACTCCCCCAACGCCAAAGAACTCGTCAACCCCGGCGATTCAATCCCGAACAGATTCACCAATCCCGGTACACCATGCTCCTGCGACCCCTGAACCAAAAAATCACGCGCAGGCTCGTTAGGGCTCTGCATCTTCGGGCGAATCCCGGCGTAACCCGCTTGTAGCGCACCGTCGGGCAACTCAGGCCAATACTTGCGTACCTCGGCATAAAAAGAATCACCACGGGCGGGATTAACGGTTAGTTCCTCCGGTGAGTTGACCCACTCCACGTCCGGCCCGAACTTCGCTTGCCCGCCCATATCAATGGTCAGATGCACGCCCAAGCCTGCCGCTTGCGGCACCGGATAAATCAGGCGTGTGAATGGTGATCGACCGGACAAAGTGAAGTAATTGCCCTTCGCGAAGAACGCGGGCGGCACATGCTCTTTTGCCAATCCTTCGATGCAATGAGCGAGCGCTTGCGCATGCAGCCCCGCCGCGTTCACCAAGCGCTTACACAATAGCTGCGTGCTGTCTGCCATCGTGAGTTCTATGCCGTTCGACGTGATTTTTGCGCTCACCACCGGCGTGTTGAACGCCACCATGCCGCCCGCGTTTTCGAAATCGCCCTGTAACGACAGCATCAGCGCGTGGCTATCGATGATGCCGGTGCTCGGCGAATGCACAGCGGCAACGCAGGTGAGATGCGGCTCCATCGCCTGCGCCTCGGCTTGCGTGAGCAGCACGAGGTCGTTCACGTCGTTGGCGGCGGCCTTGTCGATGATCATTTGCAGTTGCGGTACCTGATCCACGCTTGTCGCCACCAACAGTTTGCCGCAGCGCCGATGCGCAATACCGCGCTCTGCGCAGTATGCGTAGAGCAACGCCTTGCCCTCAACACATAGTCGTGCCTTCAACGACCCGGCGGCGTAATAAATGCCCGCATGAATCACCTCGCTATTGCGCGAACTCGTACCAGTGCCGATCGCATCCGCGGCCTCCAGCACGAGCACTTCGCGTCCGAGCAGCGCGAGCGCACGCGAAACCGCGAGGCCGACTACGCCCGCACCGATGACAACAGTGTCAATTTGATCCATGCGCTTATCGTAGCGACATTGGTGCTCCGTCCCAATACGCGAAAAAAGTCATCAAAAAGGCTTCGTGCCGAATATGTCGCAATTTAGCGGGGATTCACTCTATCAAATCATTGACTTCGCGCTCAAAATGTCGCAACTTTGTAAGCTGTTCCGTCTGTGGTGTGCACGGCAACCATGAGCATTCATGTTTGTGCTCTCGCGCATTCATTTTCACGACCCGTAAAAGGAGTTTTGTGTTGTCAACGCT
>JBBRGY010000251.1:0-5225 GCA_038223495.1 Burkholderiales bacterium
TCAATAGGTCTTATGTCTTATATAAGACATAAGAGTTCGCGTTGCACGGAATGCCGTTTTGCGCAACAATTGCGCCATGAGCGACGCCGCCTTAGCAACAGCTATCACCTTTCCCGTTCCGGAGACACCATCGTTTCAGCCTCTATATCAGCAGATTAAGGGTCTATTGACGCAGCGTCTGGAATCCGGCGAATGGCGTCCCGGCGAAGCGATCCCCAGTGAACAGGATTTGGCTGGACAATTCAGCGTAAGCCAGGGTACGGTCAGGAAGGCGATCGATGAACTGGCGGGTGAGAACATAGTCGTTCGACGGCAAGGCAAAGGTACTTTTGTTGCAACGCACACAGAAACCAAGAGTTCGAATTTTCGATTTTTGCGCATGCGCCGCAATGACGGACAGCATGAATACCCCGCCAGCGAGCTTTTGGACGTCAAGCGGGGCCGCGTCAGCGCTGACGTCGCCCGTTCGCTCGACATCAAACCGGGCGACGCTATCCTGATCCTGCGCCGTTTGCTGCGCTATAGCGGCGAGCCGACCGTGCTCGACGAAATCACGTTACCCGCCAATTTGTTCAAGGGTCTAACCAAAGAGCGCTTCGACGCCCACGTGGGATCGATGTACGGTTTCTTTGAGACAGAATTTGGCGTGCGCATGTTGCGCGCCGAAGAGCAGGTTAAGGCGGTTACCGCTGACCCAATCACGGCAGAAGCGTTGCGCGTTGGTATGGGCTCGCCGCTGTTGTGTGTGGAACGCATCGCCTACACCTACGGTGACAAGCCGGTTGAATTTCGCCGAGGGCTGTGCACCACGCGCAGTCATCATTACGCAAACACTTTAAGTTAACTTTTCTCTTTTACGGAGCGCTCTCTCAATGTCCGACACCCCTCTAGCCAAGACCCGCGCCCGGCCGGTGTACCGAAACATTGGTGTCGGTGATCTGGCCCGCTACCGCATGCCGATTCCGGCCATCGCGTCCATCGTGCATCGTGCGACCGGAATTGCGCTGTTTGTGTGCCTGCTATTTTTACTGGCGATGCTGCAAATGAGCTTGAAGTCTGAGGCAGGATTCGAGGCATTTCGTAGCGTCGTCTGGGCTAATCCCATCGCCAAACTCGTGCTGCTCGGCCTGTTGTTCGCGCTGATTTTTCACCTCGTGGCGGGCGTTCGTCACTTGATTCAGGACTCGACGCGCTGGCTCGATCTGGCGGCCGGTCGCAGCACGGCATTTGCGGCATTTGGCATCAGCGTGGTCTTAACTGCGCTCATCGCGTGGAGGCTCGTGTAATGGCTGCCACATCAAAATTTGTTTCTGAATGGTGGATGCAGCGGATCAGTGCTGTGATCGTGGCAGCTTATGTCGCGCTCGTCATCGTCCTACTCATGGTTTACGGAACGCCGAATGCGCTCCAGTGGCAGGGATTGTTCGCCAATGTCGGGTTCAAACTCGCCACCATTCTCGCGATCATCGCAGCGGCGTATCACGGTCTTGTCGGCACGCTGCATGTGTGGCCCGACTACGTGAAAAACCGTGCAGTGCTTTCGGTTTTAGTCGGCTACACGTGGGTCGCGGCCGGGGCAGTTGTGCTGTGGGCTATCTACATTCTTTTCGGTTTGAAATAAGGGCAACGATTTAATGGCTCTCACAGTACACAAATACGACGCAGTAGTGATCGGTGCCGGTGGTGCTGGCATGCGCTGCTCTTTGCAACTTGCGCGCGCAGGCTTGCGCGTTGCGGTGCTCTCGAAAGTGTTTCCTACGCGCTCGCATACGGTTGCCGCCCAAGGTGGCATTGGCGCCTCGCTTGGCAACATGGATGAGGACAACTGGCACTATCACTTCTACGACACGGTGAAGGGGTCCGACTGGCTCGGCGATCAGGACGCCATCGAGTTCATGTGCCGGGAAGCGCCCAAAGTGGTCTACGAGCTTGAGCACATGGGCATGCCGTTTGATCGTAATCCCGACGGCACGATTTATCAGCGCCCGTTTGGCGGTCACAGTGCAAATTACGGTGAGAAACCCGTGCCGCGCGCCTGTGCAGCGGCCGACCGCACGGGCCACGCAATGCTTCATACGCTCTATCAACAAAACGTAAAAAGCAACACGACGTTCTTTGTTGAATGGATGGCGCTGGACATCATTCGCGATGCCGAAGGCGATGTGGTGGGCGTCAACGCGCTCGAAATGGAGACCGGCGAGATAGCGATCTTTCACGCGAAATGCGTGTTGTTCGCGACGGGCGGGGCTGGGCGAATATTCGCGGCGTCGACTAACGCCTTCATCAATACCGGCGACGGCTTGGGCATGGCTGCACGGGCAGGCATTCCACTCGAAGACATGGAGTTCTGGCAGTTCCATCCGACCGGCGTTCACAACGCGGGCGTGCTGTTGACCGAAGGTTGTCGTGGCGAAGGCGCGATCCTGCGCAACAAGGACGGCGAGCGCTTTATGGAGCGCTACGCGCCGCATTTGAAAGATCTCGCGCCGCGTGACTTTGTATCGCGCTGCATGGATCAGGAAATCAAAGAAGGTCGCGGTTGCGGTCCGAACGGCGACTACATCGCGCTTGACTTGACGCACTTGGGTGCGGAGACGATCATGAAACGGTTACCGTCCGTGCATGAAATCGGCAAGAACTTTGCAAACGTTGACGTCATCAAGGAACCGATTCCGGTGGTGCCAACCATTCACTATCAGATGGGCGGCATTCCAACGAATATCCACGGTCAGGTGGTGGTGCCGAAGGGCGACAACAATGCCTCAGTCATCAACGGTTTATATGCGATTGGTGAATGTTCCTGTGTGTCGGTGCACGGTGCGAATCGCCTCGGAACCAATTCGCTACTTGACCTTCTCGTCTTTGGCCGCGCCGCTGGTAATCACCTGATTGCAACGGCGCTTTCGAGTAAAGCCTTCAAGCCGTTGCCCGCCAATGCTGCCGACTACTCGTTAGGGCGCGTTGCCAAACTCGACAACTCAACGGGCGGCGAATACCCGCAGGATGTCGCAAACGATTTGCGCAAATCCATGCAGTTGCACGCTGGCGTGTTCCGCACGCAGAAGACGCTTAACGAGGGCGTGGTTCAGGTGCTCGCAATTGCCGAGCGCGCGGAAAATCTATCGCTCAAAGATAAATCTAAAGTGTTCAACACCGCGCGCATCGAGGCGCTCGAAGTGGCGAACCTCATGGAAGCGGCGAAAGCGACGATCGTTTCTGCAGCAGCGCGTCACGAAAGCCGCGGCGCGCACACGGTTGATGACTACGGCGATACCGTCGAGCATCCACTGGGCCGCAACGATAACGAATGGCTCAAGCACACGCTGTGGTTTTCCGAGGGCAACCGCCTTGCGTACAAGCCGGTCAACATGAAACCGCTCACAGTGGATTCCATTCCGCTCGCGAAGCGCACGTTCTAATTTTTTGGGCTAGCAATCATGGCTGACACACGTACTTTCGAAATCTATCGCTATAACCCCGACGATGGCGCGAAGCCAACGATGAAGACCTATGAGGTTGAACTCGACGGCTCCGAGCGCATGTTGCTCGACGCGCTGATGAAGCTCAAAAAGCAGGATGATTCCATCAGTTTCCGCCGTTCGTGCCGCGAAGGCGTGTGCGGATCGGATGCGATGAATATCAACGGCAAAAACGGCCTCGCTTGTTTGACCAACATGCTTACGCTGCCGCAAAAGATCACACTGCGTCCGCTACCCGGCTTGCCAGTGGTGCGCGACTTGATCGTGGACATGAGCCAGTTCTTCAAGCAGTACCATTCAATTAAACCGTACATCGTTAACGAAACGGTGCCGCCGGAGAAAGAGCGGTTGCAATCGCAAGAAGACCGCGATCAATTGAACGGTCTCTATGAATGCATTTTGTGCGCATGCTGTTCGACCAGTTGCCCAAGTTTCTGGTGGAACCCTGACAAATTCGTTGGCCCAGCGGGTTTGCTTGCTGCCTATCGCTTTGTTGCCGACAGTCGCGATCTAGATACTGAAAGCCGCCTGGACAACCTTGAAGATCCCTACCGTTTGTTTCGCTGCTACACCATCATGAACTGCGTGGATGTATGTCCGAAAGGACTGAACCCTACACGGGCGATTGGTAAGCTCAAAGAAATGCTTGTCAAGCGTTCGGCTTAGCGCGGAGGCGCATTTTTGTCATGCTGACCGACCTTGAACTCTCCAAACTGCGCTGGCGTTGCCGTCGCGGTTTTCTGGAGAACGATCTGATTCTCACGAGGCTTCTGGAGCGTCGCGGAGCGCACTTTTCTGAGACGGAGCATATCCAGTTGTTGTCCTTGATTGCGCTCGATGACAACGACCTGTGGGAAATTATTGCGGGGCGCACCGAAGTCTTCCCTGCCGGAGCCGACGAGATGGTGGCGACGCTGCGAGAAACGCGCGTCACGCATTGAAATTACTGTTGTAGTAACTTGATACGATAAAAATTTACGCGACTTGAGACTGCCCTAAAAACTCAACCTGATTGATTGAATCGGAGAACCCAAATGACTGCCTCCTCGACTGCAACCCTTTCCTTCAGCGACGGCTCGCCCAGCGTTGAATTTCCTGTCCTTAAGGGGACCGTTGGCCCGGACGTCGTTGACATCAAGACGATGTACGCCAAGACCGGAAAATTCACCTACGACCCTGGGTTTATGTCGACTGCGGCGTGTCGCTCGGCGATTACCTATATCGACGGTGACAAGGGCGAGCTGTTGTATCGCGGTTATCCGATCGAGCAGATCGCGACCAATTGCGATTACCTCGAAACCTGCTATCTGTTGCTCAACGGTGAGCTGCCGAATCTTGACCAGAAGACCGCGTTCGTCGACAACGTCACGCATCACACAATGGTGCATGAGCAGATGCAATTTTTCCTGCGCGGCTTCCGCCGAGATGCGCACCCAATGGCGATCATGACGGGTTTGGTGGGCGCGCTTTCAGCGTTCTACCACGACACTTTGGACATCCACAATCCCGAGCATCGCCATATCGCTGCGATCCGTCTGATTGCAAAAATGCCTACGCTCGTCGCGATGACGCACAAGTACTCGGCGGGTCAGCCGATGATCTATCCAAAAAATGATTTGTCGTATTCGGCAAACTTCATGCGCATGATGTTTGCTACGCCGTGTGAAGAATACAAAGTCAACGACGTGCTCGTTCGCGCACTGGATCGCATCTTCATCCTGCATGCCGATCACGAGCAGAACGCAT
>JBBRGY010000252.1:0-5212 GCA_038223495.1 Burkholderiales bacterium
GGCGAGGCGCGCACGTCTTGCGGCATGCCGCGCGTGGTGCAAATTTCGCCACCTGCGGTGGTTGGATCAGGAATGTAGCGCGGCTTTTTGCCGGGTATTTCCAGCGTCTTTAATACGTCCGGACGGTTGAAATATTGGGACAGCGCAATGGTGCTCACGACTTTGCGATTGACCAGATCAATCTTCGTAATGCTGCCGTTAAATTCACAGGTGAAAAACGCGAACTTGCCATCAATGGAGAAATCGGCGTGGTTGATGCCTGCGCAACGTGGCGTCGCGATCGAGTATTCCAGCTTCATGGTTTGCGCATCGCGGTAGTCGAGGCGTTTATACGCTTCGGCCACCACAATCGCGTACTTGCCATCGGGCGACCAATACATGTTGTACGGATCATCGACTGGAACGGAAGCGCCGGGTTTGCCAGTCTTCGGGTTGACGGGCGTCAGGCTGCCATCGGTGCGCCCCTCGGCGTTATTGGCAACCCACAATGTCTTCATGTCCCACGACGGCACGACGTGCTGCGGGTTGATGCCGACCTTGAATTTGTCGACCACTTTAAGCGTCGCTGGATCGATGACGGAGACCGTGTTTTCGCCGCGATTTGGCACGTAAACGCGTGGCAGCGCGCCTTCAACGGCCTTGCTCATCACACCCGTGCGCGTTTCGCTGTAAAGGTTCGCCGCGTCGAGCACCGGCGGCATGCCGGGAACCGTGGTGATGCCGCTGGCGGCTGGGGCTTGCGCGACGCTCGGCAACGCGAGTGTGAGGACTGCCGCAGCAACCGCGGTCAGGAGAGAGGATGAATAAGGTGTCATGCCGACATTTTCGTACAAATCGGCACGACCACCCTAGAGGGGAATTACGGGCGCTTTGCTGCGAGTGCCTTGCGGATTTCACTGACGCTTGCCGCGACTATTGCGTCAACGCCTAACTGGCCTAGCGCTGCGCTCGAGGCACGGGGGTCGCCGTTCACGCCGTGGGCGAGGCCGCCCTGTTTGGCGTCCGCCGCGTCGTTAATCCGATTGCTGCGCACTTGATCTGGATCAACGGCCAGCATTAATGACGTGTCCGCTGAACCCGCGTGTACACCGATCTGCGCGTCGGTCAGACCTTTTTCACGCAAAATTTTCGAGTAGGGCGCAACACTGGTTCGGTAGTAACTCGCGATGAAATGAGCTCGCGTTGCCGTGCCCTTCCAGCGTTTGTTCAAACCGTCCGCGACGGCGGCAAGCTGGCTTTGATAGCCGCCGTGATCGCCAATGAAAACAATGTCGGTGAATTCATGCTGGGCAAAACTGCGCGCCGCAGAGTCCAGCAAACTCTTAAACGCTTCTTCAGAAATGCTGATCGTGCCCGTGAATTTCATGTGCGCGGCGGGCGGAGAAATGCTGCCCTCAGGCACGTAGGCCAGCGTTGGCGCAACCAGTGTGTTTTTAAGCTCGGCGGCGATGCGTCCGGCGATCAGATGCACACGAACATTGTGCTTGCCGAGCGTCATGTGCGGGCCGTTCTGCTCGGTGCCGCCGATCGGAATGATGATGGTCGTGGTGCCCGCGTTCACCGCGGCGCGCACCTCGGGCGATGTCATGGATTCGAGATAGACCTGCGGCGATGGTGTCGCTGCTTGCGCGGTCATCGCGGTGAGGACAAGGACAAACGCGATCGGGAATCGTCGCCAGGCTTGCATGAGTCGCATAAGCAAATCGCAGACTTTTGTTCACAAAGAGAAGCGCGAGCGTAGCAGAGCGATGTAGCGTGATTGCCTGTGAAATGGCCCACTTTGCACATTGATTGTGTCAGTCAGCTTTGATGTAGAACTGCCGCTGCACAGGGGCTAATGCCCGATATAGCAAAAAGTCGAGTAGTGACATTTTTCCGTGGTAGCCCCTGTGTAATAAGGGTGATACGGAAAAAGCCATTGATCTCATTTGCTGCATAGTCATTGAAATGCAGCTTTCCGTCCCTATAATTAGCACTCATCAGGGGCGAGTGCTAACAATCGTGACTTCGTTCGAGAGGTTCAAAAGTTAGTGCCCGCTTCGGTCAAATCGCCTGTTTTGGTTAACCAAACGCATTTGACCCTCCCGCAAGGAAACCTGCGCGGCCCTCAGCGTTTTCAAAATTCAGAACAGTTCAAGGAGAACTATTTATGGCAATGAAACTTCGTCCCCTGCACGACCGCGTGATCGTCAAACGTCTTGAAGAAGAGCGTAAGACCGCCTCCGGCATCGTAATCCCCGACACCGCCACCGAGAAGCCTGATCAAGGCGAAGTGCTCGCAGTCGGTCCAGGCAAGCGCGACGACAGCGGCAAAGTCCACGCGGTTGACCTCAAAGTCGGCGACAAAGTGTTGTTCGGCAAATACGCCGGCCAAACCGTCAAGGTTGACGGCGACGAGCTGATGGTCATGCGCGAAGAAGACATCATGGCCGTGGTGCAAAAGTAAATCTGGCGCGCCATGCGTCGTTGCTTCAAACCTTGCGTACCGAAGTACGCGTCGGCTTGAAGCGCCTAGCCCGGCATCCCCATATTTGTTTTGAACCCTCCCCCTTTTAAGAATTCAATTTACGGAGTCATAAACCATGGCAGCTAAAGAAGTTATTTTCGGCGGTGAAGCACGCGCCCGCATGATCGAGGGTGTGAACATCCTCGCCAACGCAGTTAAAGTCACGCTCGGTCCTAAGGGCCGTAACGTGGTGCTTGAGCGCTCATTCGGCGCACCCACCGTCACTAAAGACGGCGTATCGGTCGCTAAAGAAATCGAACTCAAAGACAAACTGCAAAACATGGGCGCTCAGCTCGTGAAAGAAGTTGCGTCGAAGACCTCGGACAACGCCGGTGACGGCACCACGACGGCGACTGTGCTTGCACAAGCCATCGTTCGCGAAGGCTTCAAATACGTTGCAGCGGGCATCAACCCGATGGACTTGAAGCGCGGCATTGACAAAGCGGTAACCGCACTCGTCGCCGAGCTCAAAAAAGCATCGAAAGCCACCACCACGAGCAAAGAAATCGCTCAGGTCGGTTCGATCTCCGCTAACAGCGACGAATCCATCGGCAAGATCATTGCTGACGCAATGGAAAAAGTCGGCAAAGAAGGCGTGATCACTGTTGAAGACGGCAAGTCCCTCGAAAACGAGCTCGACGTCGTTGAAGGCATGCAGTTTGACCGCGGCTACGTGAGCCCATACTTCATCAACAATCCAGACAAGCAATTGGCGCTGATGGACAACCCGTTCATCCTGTTGCACGATAAAAAGATCTCGAACATTCGCGATCTGTTGCCAACGCTTGAGCAAGTTGCTAAAGCGGGTCGCCCCCTGTTGATCGTTGCTGAAGAGATCGACGGCGAAGCGCTTGCAACACTCGTTGTGAACAACATTCGCGGCATCCTGAAAACGGTCGCTGTTAAAGCCCCAGGTTTCGGTGATCGTCGTAAAGCCATGTTGGAAGACATCGCCATCCTGACCGGCGGCACCGTGATCTCCGACGAAGTCGGATTGAAGCTCGAAGGCGTGACGCTGGCTGACTTGGGCTCTGCCAAGAAGATCGAAGTGGGTAAAGAAAACACCACAATCATCGACGGCGCAGGTAACGAAGACAGCATCAAAGGTCGCGTTGCTCAAATCCGCAAACAGATCGAAGAAGCCACCAGCGACTACGACAAAGAGAAGCTGCAAGAGCGCGTGGCCAAATTGGCCGGCGGTGTTGCACTGATCAAAGTCGGCGCTGCAACCGAAGTCGAAATGAAAGAGAAAAAAGCCCGCGTTGAAGACGCGCTGCACGCAACCCGCGCCGCCGTTGAAGAAGGCGTTGTGGCTGGCGGCGGCGTCGCGCTTCTGCGTGCACGTCAGGCTGTTGGTTCCCTCAAGGGTGACAACTCCGATCAGGACGCAGGCATCAAGCTCGTCATGAAAGCCATCGAGTCCCCACTGCGCGAAATCGTCTACAACTGCGGCGGTGAGCCAAGTGTTGTGGTCAATGCAGTGATGGCTGGCAAAGGTAACTACGGCTTCAATGCAGCCAACGATACCTACGGCGACATGCTCGAACTCGGCATCCTCGACCCAACCAAAGTAACGCGCCTCGCACTGCAAAACGCAGCGTCAGTCGCCAGCTTGATCCTCACCACCGAGGCCATGATCGCTGAATCACCAAAAGACGACTCAGCCGGTGGCGGCATGGGTGGTGGCGGTATGGGTGGGATGGGCGGCATGGGCGACATGGGCATGTAACGAGCTTCGCCTCGGTTGTTAAAAGAGCCGCATTTGCGGCTCTTTTTATTCGAGGCTGCAAAACTCAAACCCACCGCCTCCACTCCATTGATACTTTCCTGAAATACCACCTAGTTCACCGTCGATTACCTTTTGCAACCGATCTACAACCAGAGACGAGGCGTGCGCGCCAACCTCAATGCCGATGAATTTCCTCCCGGTCTTTAAACATACTGCGGCCGTTGTTCCGGAGCCTAGGTAAGCGTCAAGCACAAGATCACCAGGATTTGACGCGATGGACACAATTCTTGCTAGCAATGATTCTGGCTTGGGTGTGTCGAATACCGGAGCAGCCGGGAAAAGCGACAAAAGATGCTTTTTGGCGTGCTCGGTGGTTCCCACTTCGTCTGCGCGCCAAAGAGTCTCCGGCGTCATCTGGCTCTTGCTCTGTGTCAAAAATCGCTTTAGTCGAGGAACCCCAGTGCCACGCGAGCCGAACGAAATATTGCCCTGCGCAATTTCACGCTTCATTTTGTCTTCGTTATATACCCAACAGCGTCCATTTGGCGGTAGGTGGACTTGCCCGCTCGGCGCAATGATCGCGTAGAACTGTGTCGGTGTTGCGTGCCCGGACTGAACGTTTGCCGAAACGGATTGCCAGGCTCCGCGCGGATCACAGTCAGGATTCTTATAGCGTGCGGCTATTTCTGCAGAAACTGGCAAGCCGTTCCGGAACTTACTAAAAAGCCGCGAATTTTTTGCGTAAACGAGGATGTACTCGTGATTTGCCGAAAACGCCTTGCGATTTTCACGAGATTTGCGATGCTCCCAAACAATCGTGGACACGAAGTTTGCACGCCCAAAAACTTCGTCTGCAGCTACCTTCAAATAATGCGCTTCCCGGTCATCAATTGATATCCACAAACTACCCTCGCTGGAGAGCAAATCACGGATAAGCCGCATTCTTGCCGAAATGTCTGCTAGCCAAATCTTTTGCC
>JBBRGY010000253.1:0-5210 GCA_038223495.1 Burkholderiales bacterium
CCGGCGACCAGAGCGACCTTTTGCTTATTCACCAGAGTTTCTCAATGTGTAATTCCATTTCTAAATCGACAGATACCCACTAGTTGTCATCCTGAGCACGGCGAAGGATCGGGTCGTGGAGCAAAGTTGCCTGCAATGAAGATCAATATTTGCGTGCCACCTGATCCTTCACGAAGTTCAGGATGACAGCGTTCATGTCCTATCTATTCAGAATTAGAACGCTCACGAACGAAGCGCATTGCCACGCAACAACACCTGACGCGACGCCTCGCGATGATCGCTTTGCACCATTTCTTTCACCATCTCGTCGAGCGTAATTTGCGGCACCCAGCCAAGATCTTCTTTCGCCAGCGACGGGTCACCTAGCAGCGTTTCCACCTCCGCGGGCCGGAAATAGCTCGGGTCAATCGTGACAATCACATCACCCACTTTGACCGCCGGCGCCAGATCCCCCGTCACCGATTCAACAATGGCCTTTTCATCAACGCCAACCCCTTCGAAGCGAAGACGAATGCCCAATTCAGTGGCCGCTTTGTCGATGAACTGCCGCACGCTGTATTGCACACCGGTCGCGATCACGTAATCCTTCGCCGTCTCCTGCTGCAGCATCATCCACTGCATCCGCACGTAGTCTTTGGCGTGACCCCAGTCGCGTAGGGAATCGAGATTGCCCATGTACAGGCACTTCTCGTTACCGAGCGCAATGTTCGTTAGTCCCCGGGTGATTTTTCGGGTGACAAACGTCTCGCCGCGACGCGGACTTTCGTGATTGAACAGGATGCCGTTGCAGGCGTAGAGCCCGTAAGCCTCACGGTAATTGACGGTGATCCAGTAGGCGTAGAGCTTCGCCACGCCATAGGGGCTGCGCGGATAGAACGGTGTTTTCTCGGTCTGCGGCACCTCTTGCACCAGGCCGTACAGCTCGGAGGTGCTCGCTTGATAAAAACGCGTTTTGTCTTTAAGCCCCAAAAAGCGAATCGCCTCCAGCAGTCGAAGCGCGCCCATGCCGTCCACATCGGCGGTGTACTCCGGCGACTCAAAGCTCACGGCAACATGACTTTGCGCCCCCAGGTTGTAAACCTCGTCCGGCTGCACCTCGGCAATGATGCGCGTTAAATTGCTGCTGTCGGTCAGGTCGCCGTAGTGCAGGTGAAAGTGGGTACCGTTCTGGTGAGGATCATGGTAGATGTGATCGACCCGTTGCGTGTTGAACGACGACGCCCGGCGCTTGATGCCGTGGACCTCGTAACCCTTTTCCAGCAATAGTTCGGCCAGGTAGGAGCCGTCTTGTCCGGTGACCCCGGTGATCAGCGCGCGTTTGGTCATGCAGTTTCCAGTTGGTTATTCTTAAAATCTTCATAGGCAAGGCCAATGCCCTGCTCAAGCGAAATGGCGGGTGCCCAACCCAGCCCTTTCATGCGTGTGTTGTCCATCAGCTTACGTGGCGTGCCGTCCGGTTTGCTCGGGTCGGTATTGATTTTTCCTTCAAAGCCGACGATGCCCTTGATGAGCTGCGCCAGCTCCAGAATCGACATATCCTCGCCAGCCCCCACGTTAATGTGGCTGTGCATCGGCCGAACATTGGCCGCGTAAATTTCATACGGCAGATTCATCACATGAACGCTCGCCGCCGCCATGTCGTCAACGAACAAAAACTCGCGCTTCGGCGTGCCCGTTCCCCAGATGGTGACACTGTCTGCGCCGTGCATTTTTGCCTCGTGAATGCGTCGGATCAGCGCCGGCAGCACGTGGCTGTTTTCCGGGTGATAGTTGTCGCCCGTGCCATATAGATTAGTCGGCATCACGCTGCGATAGTCGGTGCCGTGCGTCGCACCATACTGGCGGTTGTAGCTCTCGCAGAGCTTGATACCAGCAATTTTTGCAATCGCGTACGGCTCGTTCGTGGGCTCTAGCGTACCCGTCAGCAACGACTCCTCGGCCATCGGCTGCTCCGCCATGCGCGGATAAATGCAGCTGGACCCGAGGAACAAAAGCTTGCGAACGCCGTTCACGTGCGCGGCGTGAATGACGTTGGCCTGAACCATCAGATTGTCGTAAATGAACTCAGCGGGAAAGGTGTTGTTGGCGTGAATGCCGCCGACTTTCGCCGCCGCCAGATACACCTCATTCGGTTTCTCTTCGGCGAAAAACTGATTAACCGCGCGCTGATCTTTCAGATCAAGGTCGGCGTGCGTGCGGAAAACGATATTCGTTTGCCCGAGCGCCTGGAGACGCCGCACGATGGCGCTTCCCACCATGCCGCGGTGACCCGCGACGTAAATTTTTGATTGGTTAGACATCTAATTTCGTACTTGATCCAATATTTGCGTTTAGTCACGCGTCTAGTCGCGTAGCAACGACTCAACGAAACATTCTGCCTCAACCTGTCACATCAGCTCGATTCACGCAATGTCTGCAACGCTGCACCCGAACCGCCCCGTCGAGTGAGATCCGTGCTCACCGCTATTTGCGGCGTAGCGCGAAACTCATCTCGCGACTAGACAGGAAACTCTGGACACGAGTTGGCACCCCAAGCTCGGCGAAGCATCATCGCGCCTGCTACAACCCGCTATTCGACCCTCATTTCCTGCCGCCTGATGTTTCGCTACGCGCAACACGACAATCTCGCCGAAAAGCAACTTTGCTGAGGCATGTTGCTAATGAGATCTGATCTATGGGTGATTCCTGAGCTCACACGCCCAGAAACCATGCCAAATGCATAAATAGTTGCATGCATTCAACAACATAGAGCAAAGTAAGCGATCCTATCCGCTTAGATAGGTTGCATTGCAACATAGCCATGATAATCTCGAGCCAAACAGGTATGAATTTAGGTGTGGGGTCGTGATTTTTTACTTTTCCATCGCATTTGCGGGGAGCCTTTTGGTTGCTTTAGGGCTTGCGCTAACGACGCGTTGGCACTCGCAGCTCAGTGCTGACACGTCCGGATCCGGCCCGCAGAAGATTCATACTGGCGTCGTTCCTCGAGTAGGTGGCGTTGCAATATTCGCAGGCTTTGCTGCGGCATTTGTTGTTGGTAGCCACGTGTTGGGTTTGAACAGCGAGCCCACGCTCTGGTTGCTCTGCGCACTGGCGGTATCGTTCGCGGCGGGACTTTATGAAGACCTGTCGAAGAACTTCGGGCCGCTGGCTCGACTTCTGGCAACGTTTGTCAGTGCAGCGATAGCCTTCCAATGGTGCGGTGCGAGCCTAACGCGTTTTGACATAGCTCCGCTCGATGCTGTGCTTGTGGCCTATCCCCCGATTGCGTTTTTATTTACGGTCTTTTGTGTGGGTGCCATTGCTCATGCCTATAACCTGTCCGACGGCTTGAATGGTTTGTTGGCGGGACTGGGCTTGGTGGCATGCCTTGGGATCACTTTGGTTGCCCGACAGTACAACGATACTTATTTATTGCTTGCCTCGATAACGCTGGGAGGCGCGATAGTCGGCTTTGGCCTGCTGAACTATCCACGCTCGTATCTCTTTTCTGGGGACGGGGGGGCTTATCTGGTGGGCACTGCCGTGGCTGTCCTGTCGATATTACTCATTCACCGGCACGCGGAGATAAGCCCGTGGCTGCCGTTCTGCCTGGTGCTGTATCCCTTCACCGATACGACCTGCGCCATCATTCGCCGCAAGTTAAAGCGCGTTTCTATTTCGGCGCCTGACGCCGAACACTTGCACACGCTGCTGGCCAAACGAATGACAGCGCGATTTGGGCATCGCGGTGCCAATCTTGCCAGCCTGCTGATTGTGGGCGCGGCCGGCGCATTCATGTGGTTGGCCGCGACGTTTCACGCGCAGACAACCGTGTTGGTTGCACTCGCGGTGGCGTACTTCGTGACCTACGCGCTGGCCTACCGCTTCGCGTTGAGCGCGGCAGGCGTGACGCTCAGGCTTCGCTCGCGTAGTGCCGGCGAGTAGGCCTCTTACCATTACGCATTAAAAACACAAATTGTTGTTGTCATCCTTCGCTTTAGGCTCAGGACGGCATCCGCATAACTGTTGCTTCTAATGCAATCTGGAATTACCTGCGCCCTATCGCGTGATACTTCAGGCCTGCGTGAAGCGCAGCCTTCGGATCGAACAAATTACGTCCATCAAACACGATTGGATGGGTAAGGATCTCCGCTAGTTGTTGCAGACCAAACTGTCTGAATTCATTCCATTCGGTGACGATCACCAACGCGTCGGCACCGGCCAGTGCGGCAGCCGCACCTGAAGCGAAAGACAGATTAGGTTTGTCTCCAAATATCCGCCTGGCCTCGTTGGTTGCGACAGGATCATAGGCCGTCACACTGGCTCCGCGCGCTAGCAAATCGTTAATGAGCACGACGGATGTAGCCTCGCGCATGTCATCGGTGTCAGGCTTGAACGCAAGTCCCCAGACGGCAAAGTGTTTGCCCGCCAGATCGGAGCCAAATTCAGCGGTGATCTTGTTAGTGAGAACCCGCTTCTGATCCTCGTTCACGTCTTCAACCGCTTGCACCACGCGCAGCGTCATACCCGCGTCTTCATGAGCAGTACGCAACAGCGCTTTCACGTCCTTGGGGAAGCAGCTACCGCCATATCCACAACCCGCGTTCAGAAAGTGCGGCCCAATTCGAAAGTCGCTGCCAATACCGTCCTTGACGTGCTCGATATCTGCCCCCAGCCGGTCCGCAAGATTTGCCAGGTCATTCATAAAACTGATGCGTGTCGCGAGCATCGCGTTGCACGCATACTTGGTGAGCTCGGCACTGCGCATGTCCATATGAATCATCTTGGCGCCTTGCACAGTAAATGGCTCATAAAGTCGATCCATCAAGTCTCTCGCGCGGACGTCGGTAGACCCCACCACAATGCGGGATGGCTTCATGAAATCCAGAATCGCGGCCCCCTCGCGCAGAAACTCGGGATTTGCTGCCACCGAATAAAGTGGCTCGATTCCACGCGCCAGCGTCGCAGCGGCTAACGCAGCAGCCACCTTGTCGCTCGTGCCCACAGGCACCGTTGACTTTGTAACCACAACCGCAAAATGATCAAGCTGTTGGCCAATGGTATTCGCCACCGCTATCACGTAACGCAAGTCAGCGCTGCCGTCCTCATCGGGGGGTGTACCCACCGCGATAAAGAACACTTCACCATGATTAAAATCTGAATCGGAATCGGTTTTAAACTTCAGATGACCCGACGCCACGGTTCGAGCGATAACGGCATCCAGTCCC
>JBBRGY010000254.1:0-5208 GCA_038223495.1 Burkholderiales bacterium
GACGAATTTCGCACCAACGAAAGTCTTCCATTGAAGTCTCGCCTGACCGACGAAGAAGTAGCCCGGGTGGCGGCAAATCGCTTTCGATTGCCGGGCGTTGAAATCAAGGCGCGGCTGTTTCGGCAATACCCATTTGGCGAAGTCGCGTCGCACGTCGTGGGCTACATTGGGCGCATCAGTCAGAGCGAAAAAGAGCGCATCGAACAACAGGAATTAACGGCCAGTTACAAGGGTTCTGACTACATCGGTAAGCGCGGCATCGAGCTCTCTTATGAGCGCGATCTGCATGGATCAGCAGGTTCCACCGAAGTCGAAGTCGACGCAAACCGTCGGGTGGTTCGCGTTTTATCGCGCAAACCGTCTGTGATCGGCAACAACCTTCAACTCTCCCTCGATATTCGCTTGCAAAAAATTGCCGAGGAAGCCTTCGGCAACAAGCGCGGCGCTCTGGTCGCGATTGAGCCATCGACGGGTGACATCCTGGCATTCGTCAGCAAACCGGGCTATGACCCGAATCTATTCGTAGACGGAATCGATCCACAAAGTTGGGATGCGCTACGTGACTCGCCCGACAAGCCGATGCTAAATCGTCCGTTACAGGGCGGCTATCCGCCAGGTTCAACCTACAAGCCATTCATGGCACTCATGGCGCAGGAATTAGGCGTCAGAACGGCCTCGCAGGCGATCAGCGATCCTGGGTACTTTCGCCTGGGCGCAGGGCATTGGCGTGATGACAAAGCGGGCGGGCACGGCATCGTGGACATGGTGAAATCGATCGTGGTTTCCTGTGACACTTACTACTACCAGCTAGCCTCAGAACTCGATATCGACGAATGGTCAGGTTTTATGAAGCAGTTTGGCTTCGGCCAAAAGACAGGCATCGACATCGACGGCGAATTGACAGGCATCCTGCCAAGTCGCGAGTGGAAGGCGAAGCGTTTCCCCAAGGATCCGAAGTTGCATGTGGGCGATCAGGTGTCACTAGGCATTGGTCAGGGTTTTAATACGTTCACGCCGATGCAGATGGCCTATGCCACTTCAGTACTCGCCAATCGTGGCGTCGCGTTCAAGCCGCATCTGGTCAAGCGAGTGCAGGATGCGCGAACCGGCGAATCGCGGTTGACGCAACCCGGCGCAGCCTACACCATCCCGCTCAAACAGGAGCACGTCAATGTTGTGCTCAAAGGACTAGAAGGCGTAGTGACCAGCGGCACCGGGCGCACTGCATTTCTGAATGCGAAGTACACCAGCGGCGGCAAAACCGGAACGGCACAGGTATTTGGTTTGCGTGGCGGCGACTACAAGGCGTCGCAGGTGTCTGAGCGGTTGCGTGATCACGCCTGGTACATCGCATTGGCACCAATGGATAGCCCAAAAATTGCGCTCGTAGCATTTGTTGAAAACGGAGGCTTCGGCGCAGAGGCGGCTGCTCCTATCGCGCGCAAAGTGCTTGACGCCTTTTTCGACCCAACCTTACTGGATGCTGCGATCAAAAAATCAGTTTCTCCAACGGAAGCGTTAGCCAACGCGAATCTTCAACGCGAGGTTAAACGGGCGCGATGATTCAATACTTTTGGGCAAAACTTACGGATCATCTGGATCCTTTCCTGTTAGCTGTGGTGACGGCGATAGCCGCACTGGGCTTATTGGTGCTCTACAGCGCGGTTGGCGATACGCTTGGGCGCGTGATCTCTCAGTCACAAAAAATGGCTGTCGCGGTGGCGATCATGATTGCGATCGCCAACCTTTCGCCGCAATTTATTGCGCGTTTCGCGTTGCCCCTGTACGCCATTGGCATCTTGTTGCTACTCGGCGTTGCACTCGGCGGCGAGGTTGTCAAAGGTGCGCGGCGCTGGCTGAAAATCCCCGGCGTGGGTAATATTCAGCCGTCAGAAATTATGAAAATCGCCCTGCCGCTGATTCTCGCGTGGTACTTTGAGCGACACGAAGGCAGCATGAACTGGCGCAACTTTTTGGTCGCATCGGCTCTAGTTGTAATTCCGTTTGGGCTGGTCGTGCGACAGCCCGATCTGGGCACCGCGTTGTTGATAGGAGCATGCGGTTTTTACGTGCTCTTTCTAGCAGGACTCGACTGGCGCGTCATCGTTGGAGGCGCGATTTTGGGTGGCCTTAGCGTGTGGGCGGCATGGGAGTTCAACTGGCTGCATGACTACCAGAAAGACCGTGTGCTCAACTTCATCAACCCGCAGAATGACTCGCAAGACGCAGGCTGGCACACGATTCAGGCTGCAATCGCGATTGGCTCTGGGGGGGTGTTCGGCAAGGGTTGGGGCAATGGCACGCAGACCCATTTGGAGTTTTTGCCCGAGCGGCACACAGACTTCATTTTCGCGGTGTACGGTGAAGAATTCGGTTTGCTCGGTGGCGTTGTTCTAATCGTGCTTTACCTTCTGTTTATTGGGCGGTGTTTCGTCATCACTGCCAACGCGTCAAGCCTATTTGGACGCTTGATGGCTGGCTCCATGACCTTAATGTTTTTCACTTATGCTTTTGTCAATATCGGTATGGTGACCGGCATGTTGCCCGTGGTCGGCGTGCCTCTGCCCTTCGTGAGTTTTGGCGGAACTGCGCTCATCACGCTGTTCATTGCGGTGGGCATTTTGATGAGTGTGCAGTCGCATCGGAAGCTGGTGAACTCGTGACGCACTACGAGCGTTGCATCAAATTTCTATTACTGCTCGGCATGGCTACGCTGCTGGCTGCTTGCGCCAGCAAAACCAAGGTCTCGTCTGGCGCACGGCCCGGTGCTTATTACAAAGACGACGGCCCCGCCGCATCAGTTCCGGCAGACATTGATCGCATTCCCGATGCAGTCGCGCGCGCAGAGCCATTGCACCGCTTCGCGAATCGCCCTTACAACGTGTTCGGCGTTGAATATCGGCCAATGACCAGTCTTGGCCCGCTGCGCCAACGAGGCATCGCTTCCTGGTACGGACGCAAATTTCACGGCCAAAAGACGGCGATTGGCGAAACCTACGACATGTTTGCGATGACGGCGGCTCATCCCACCGCGCCTTTGCCAAGCTTTGCGCGCGTCACTCACACGCAATCAGGGCGCAGCGTGGTGGTGCGCATCAATGATCGCGGCCCCTTTCACGCAGGTCGAATAGTGGATTTGTCCTACGCAGCTGCGAGCCGTTTGGGCATTGCGCAGGGCGGCAGCGGTGAAGTAGAGTTCGAACTGCTAGTTCCGCCGTTCCAGACAATCGCACCGCGTGAGTCAGTCGGCGCATTGACACCGCCGCCTGTTCCGGTTGAGCCAACAGACGCGCCCGCAATTGCCATTTCATCCGTTCAACCGAGCCCTAAAGATTTTTATTACGTTCAATTGGCCGCGTTCGGAAACTTTGCCAACGCTCAAGCGTTCCAACAGCGGATGAGCATTGAATTAGGAACTGTTCCACGCGTACAGCAAATTGACTCGCTTTATCGTGTACGCCTCGGACCGTTCGCGACGCGAAGTGAGGCTGAAGCCGCGCGCAACCGTGCGCAATCTGTCCTGTCGACACCGCTTTTGATTTCTTCTACGCTTCCCCGATGAAAAAAACTGTCCTTTCGAACCTAAGACAAGCCCTCGCCGTTTCGGCGCTTGCGTTCTCTGCCTTGAGCACGAATGCGCAAGCTCAACTGACCATTGACATCGTAGGTGTCGGTGCCCAACAGATTCCAGTTGCAGTCGCCGGATTTGCTGGAAACGAGACGTTGGCGCAGCAAGTGTCCAGCGTGATTGAAGCAGATCTCGCGCGAAGTGGTCTCATCAAGACGGTTAATGCATCAGGTCTCCCGCGTAGCGGCGAGCTGTCGGCAGTGCAGTTCACAGAGCTGAAAACGCGCGGCGCGGACGCTGCGGTGATCGGCGCGGTACAGTCCGGCGCAGGCGGCATGTTGAACATCAGTTTTCGTCTGGTTGATGTGCCCAAACAAACCCAACTGACGGGCCTGAGTTTCAACGTCGCGGCGCGCGACTCGCGTGCCACTGCGCATCGAATTGCCGACATCATTTACGAGCAGTTGACCGGCGAAAAAGGCGTCTTCAGCACGCGGCTCGCGTACGTGTCGAAATCACCAGGTCGCTTTCAATTGATCGTGGCTGACAGCGATGGTTTCAATGCAGTGCCTGCGCTGAATTCTTCAGAGCCGATCATCTCGCCCGCATGGTCGCCTGACGGCGGTCGCCTGGCCTACGTGTCGTTTGAAGGCCGCAAGCCAAGCGTTTATGTACAGAACATTGTCTCGGGAGCACGCACTTTGCTGGTTCGTGCAGCGGGCAATCAGTCGGCACCAGCCTGGTCGCCCGATGGCAGCCGAATCGTCTATGCATCATCGCAGGTAGGCGGTACACAACTGTTTATCGTCAACGCCGATGGCGGTGGTTCACGCCGTTTGACCAGCAGCGGCGCGATTGATACCGCACCAAACTGGGCCCCCGATGGCCGCATTTATTTCATGAGTGATCGCGGCGGTTCGCCACAAATCTATCGCATGTCGCCCGAGGGTGGTGGTGCCGAGCGCGTAACGTTTGAGGGCAGCGAAAATGCCAATCCGCGCGTTGCCGCTGATGGCAAGAGCATGGTCTTCGTGAAGCGCGAGGGTTCGCGCTACATGCTCGCGGTGCAGGATTTTGCCTCGCGTCAGGTTCAGGTTTTAACGCAGGGTCCGGTTGACGAATCACCCTCGTTCGCACCGAACGGCAAGATGGTCGTTTATGCGTCGGTGTATAACGGCAAAGGTATTTTGGCCACGGTGTCTGCTGACGGACGCGTCAAGCAACGGTTAGGCGCGATGAATGCAGACGTGCGCGAACCGGCCTGGGGGCCATTGCCAAAGTAGCTTCGCAGTTGCAAAATTGCTGATTGGCTTCGGTACATTTTGCTTGATTGACATAGTCGACTTTGTTGACTTCACGTAGAACCTGGACACGTTGTCCATCTCGAAAGGAAACTTTATGAATCGTCTCTGGAAATCAACTCTTGCCGTGCTCGCGGCAACTACGCTTGTTGCACTAACTGGCTGCTCGTCAACCCCCGATGCGGCGAAGCCCGTAGAAGACCGAGCGGCGACAACAACCGGCGCATCTACAGCTGGCAGTGGTGCGTCCACCAGCGGTGTTGGTGAGGCTGGCCCTGCGGTGGCAACAGTCACTGCCGGTACACACGCTGGCGCAGGCAACAGCGCACTGCGCGATCC
>JBBRGY010000255.1:0-5148 GCA_038223495.1 Burkholderiales bacterium
AAGTGTTTTTCATCGCCCACCAGTCGCGCAAATTCGCGCACTACATTCGGGTCCGCGATGTCGCGCTTCTGCGCGAAAGACGACATCGTTAAATGATGTTCGACCAGCCACGCCACAAAAGACACGTTCTCAGGCGACAGACCAATCATCGCGCAGTATTCGCGCGCATCCAGCATGCCGAGTTGCGAATGATCGCCGCCGCGACCCTTGGCGATATCGTGAAAGACACACGCCAAATAAAGCACTTCGCGCTCGGGAAACTCCTGCATGAGTTGGCTGCATAGCGGATATTCATGAGAGTGTGCGGGGTCTGCAAAGCGCCGCATGTTCCGCAGCACCATCAGAATGTGCTGATCGACCGTATAGACGTGGAACAGGTCGTGCTGCATTTGCCCCACAATGCGCGCCCATGGCGGTATCAGTTTTCCAAGAACACCCAGTTCACTCATGGCCTTAAGTGCGTGATAGACGCCGTGTCCTCCACGTAAAAACGCAAGGCACAATGCGCGACATTCGTCGGTTCCGAAGGCGCCTTCAGGCAGCATATCTACAGCTCGCAGGATGGCGCGACGCAGCTCTGGTGTGAATCCCTGGTGTGTGCGGTCACGATGCAAAATCTGGAACGCCTGCAACGTCTCAAGTGCAGACAAATTTGACCCACGCGTAGTTAAGTCGAGTTTGCCATCACGCGACGAAAAAGGCGTGCCGGACATTGGCGTTTGTCGCGCATTGCGATCACTGGTTAGCGCATCAATCAGGATGTCGTTAAACAAACGTAGTTGCCGAGCCGACTGGTAGTACCGCTTCATCAAAACTTCGCTGGCCCGCAGACCCGCTGCGGCGGTAATGCCCAGCTTTTCCGCCAGCGAATTTTGCAGCTCAAACACCAATCGATCTTCACGTCGGTGCGCCAGCAGATGCAGCCGCGCACGAAGAAATTTAATTTGGCGATAAGCCTCTGAAAGGCCGTCGCACTCATACCGGTTGATATAACCCTTCGCCATCAAGGCGTCGAGCGATGTTGCACCGGTTATCGCTCGCGCCAGCCACAGCACCATCTGAATATCGCGCAAGCCGCCGGGGCTTTCCTTGACGTTAGGCTCCAGGTTGTAGGCAGTGTCTTCGAAGCGAACGTAGCGCTGTTGCTGCTCGAATCGCTTGGCCTTCACGAAGTGCTCAACATCAATAGCTTGCTGCCAGCGTTGGTCAAGTTTTTGTGGAATGCCTTGTGCGCCGAAGATGACGCGACGCTCAAGGATCGACGTCGCGACTGTGATGTCTGCCTCCGCTTGCCCGATGCAATCCTCGACTGAGCGCACACTGTGCCCAATCTCGAAGCCCAGATCCCATGCCTCGCTCAAAAAACCTTCGATGCCAGCCATTGATGCAGCATCGACTTCATCATGCAACAGCAGTATGTCGACGTCAGAGTGCGGGAACAATTCGAACCGACCGTAGCCACCGACCGCGAGCAATGTCAGCGGCTGTTTGTGCAATTGATGGCGATGCCATTGCTGGATCAGAACGTCATCTACTGCGAGCGCGTGTGCGCGCAACGCCACGTCGATATGAACGTTGCTATCCAGTGCATCAAATATGAGCGCGCAGTGCGACTTGTAAGTGCGTCGCAACTCTGCAAGTGAAAACAAGGTTGTCTCCGCCTCCAAGGAAGCAAGGGTGGGGCTAAGCGCTATTGAGGTTGGGCTAGTCGCGGTCATATCGTCGCCGCGCTATGGCCCTGTTTTCATTGCATCACTGCGTCAAATGGCCGGAGGCGGCGGCGTGCCCGCTGACACGGTCGTGACCTCGTAACCAGTCTCGGTGACAAGAATAGTGTGCTCCCACTGCGCCGACAAACTGTGATCAGCCGTCACCGCAGTCCAGCCATCGGCCAACGTGCGAATGCCGGATCGGCCCGCATTGATCATGGGTTCGATGGTAAACATCATGCCGGGTAGTAATCGCATGCCCGTGCCTGGCTTGCCGTAGTGCAGCACCTGCGGCTCTTCGTGATATTTCTTGCCGATGCCATGTCCGCAAAACTCCCGCACGACGGAGTAGCCCATAGGCTCCACAAAGCTTTGAATCGCGTGACCTACGTCGCCCAGGGTCGCGCCCGGTTTGACGACACGAATCCCGCGCCACATCGCCTCATAAGTGGCTTCAGACAAACGCTTGCCAGCGATGGTCGGTTTCCCAGCGAAATACATGCGGCTGGTGTCGCCGAAGTACCCATCGACGATCATGGCTACGTCGATATTCACGATGTCACCGTCCTTCAACTTCTTGTCGCCGGGTACACCATGACATACGACGTGATTAACTGACGTGCAGATCGATTTTGGAAACGGGGTGTGTCCCGGTGGCGTGTACCCGACGTTGGCAGCGATACCTTTTTGCGTATCCACCATGAACGTGTGGCAGAGCGCATCGAGTTCGTCCGTGGTAACCCCGGGTTTAACGTACGGGCCAATGAAATCAAGGATCTCGGCGGTCTGGCGACCCGCGAGGCGCATGCCTTCGATATCTTCTGGCGTTTTGATGGAAACGGACATTTATGAAACTTTCTTAATCGCCGCGCAGTAGATCGTTGATGCTGGTTTTAGAGCGCGTCTGCGCATCGACCTGTTTGACGATGACTGCGCAATACAAACTGTATTTGCCGTCTGCCGATGGCAAATTGCCAGCAACAACCACGGAGCCGGAGGGCACGCGACCGTAGCTCACTTCGCCTGTGGCGCGGTTGTAAATTTTAGTGCTCTTACCGATGTAGACGCCCATGCCAAGCACCGAGTTTTCTTCAACGATGCAGCCTTCAACCACTTCAGATCGTGCGCCGATGAAGCAGTTGTCTTCGATGATGGTTGGGTTGGCTTGCAGTGGTTCCAAAACGCCGCCGATACCGACGCCGCCTGACAAATGCACGTTCTTGCCGATCTGCGCACAGGAGCCAACGGTGGCCCATGTATCGACCATCGTGCCTTCATCGACATACGCTCCGATGTTCACAAAAGACGGCATCAGGATCACGTTTTTCGCGAGATAACTGCCACGACGCGCCACGGCAGGGGGAACGATGCGCACGCCAGTCTCGGCGACTTCTTCCGCCGTCATGCGAGCGAATTTCGTTTGCACTTTGTCGTAGAAGGCGAGGTCACCGGCTTTGACTAGCGCGTTGTCTTGCAGACGGAACGAAAGCAGCACGGCCTTCTTCAGCCATTGATGCGTCACCCACTCGCCATTGATTTTTTCGGCGACGCGCTTGCTGCCCTTGTTCAGGTCGGATATGACCGATTCAACAGCGTCCGCGATTTCTTTGGGTGGGTTGGCGGGTGACAAGTTCGCGCGGTTTTCCCAGGCGGCGTCAATGATATTTTGTAGAGCTTCAGACATATCTTTTCTTCTAAATTATGCGGCAACGAGTGCTTGCTCGACGCTGCTCAAAAAAATGCAGAGACGGGTGACCGCCTCAAGGCATTCATCAAATTCCGAAACGAGTGCGATTCTGATGTAGCCGCTTCCCGGATTGACACCATTCGCCGCTACTCGCGACAGGTACGAGCCGGGTATCACGGTGATCGCCGTCGCTTCAAAAAGCTCACGCGCAAAGCGCTCGTCGTCACCGTTAAACGAAGGAGGGATCGGCACCCACCAGTAGAACGCGGCCTCGGGTATCGTGACGTCCAAATGTTTCGCCAACAAAGGCGAGAGCTCGCGAAATTTCTTCGCGTATTCGGCGCGGTTGGCGACAACGTGGTTTTCGTCATTCCATGCGGCAATACTGGCGGCGGTAACGGGGCCGGCCATCGCCGAGCCATTGAACGAGCGCAGATGCAGAAATTTAGCGATCAGCTCGGCATCACCCGCCACGAAACCCGAGCGCAGCCCTGGTGCGTTCGAACGCTTCGACAAACTACCCATCGAAACTAGTCGTTTGAAATCCGTACGACCCAGTTCGGCCGCGACTTGCAGAGCGCCAACGGGCGGCTTGCCTTCTTCAAAATAAATTTCGCTGTAGCACTCGTCCGCGAGCAGCACGAAGCCGTAACGATCACTTTGCTCGAACAGCCATTTCCAGCGCGCGCGGGTGGTCACGGCACCCGTTGGATTGTCGGGCGAACAAACGATCACGAGCTGAACGGTCTTCCAGACGTTTTCGGGAATTGCGTCCCACGCATATTCACTCGTCTTGGCGTCGAAATTCACGTAGTACGGCTTGGCACCGCATAGCACTGCCGCGCCTTCGTAGACCATGTAGAAAGGGTTAGGCACCAGAACCGTAGGCTCTGCCACGCGCGGGTCGATGACGGTTTGCGTGAACGAGTACAGCGCCTCTTTGCTACCGAGGACGGGAAGCAACTGAGTTTCCGGATCAAGCGCGGGCAGGTTGAAGCGGCGCCTGAGCCACGCCGCGATTGTCTGCCGCAGTGCGGGCGAGCCTTTAGTTGGCGGATACAGCGCCAGTCCCTCGGTGTTTTGCCCGATAGCGTCGCGAATGAATTGTGGCGTTGGATGCTTGGGCTCGCCAATTGACAAATTGATGGGTTTCAGCCCGGCCGGTGGCGTGAGCGGTTGCAGTAAACGCGCAAGTCGCGTGAACGTAAATTCGTTGAGATCGGCGAGATAGGGATTCAAGGCAAAATCGACGCTCCAACTCAACAAAATCATGAGCAAAGCGACGCTAGGTGAAGCAGGGAATAACCTCAAATTATAGGCTGGAGCAGGTCGCAACGGCGCTTGCGGCGACTGTTTCTGCGGCGTTGTTTGGCTGGGCTTGCGCGCTCCTCGTAGGGCTTTGGGGCGACGCGCAGACAGCGAAACTACCAGCGTGGCGACCGTTTGCTTTGCAGGCCCCGAGGCTCGAAGGCTCCGGGCCTGCGACTCAGGTGACAACAGTGGGGGCGATGAAGCTGGCGGGCGTTGCCGGTGATCGCGCGTATTTTGTCGGCATCAACAGCGCCGCGACGCGTGGACTGTCGCTCACGGTGGGGGATTCGTTGCCGTCGGGTGAAAAGATTTTGCGTGTGGATCGCGACGCCGTGGTGCTGGCCTCGGGCGGCACTGAGACTCGGGTCACGGTGTTTGTGCCTCGTGTTGATCCGACAAAAAAAGTGCCGCTGTCCTTGGTTGCAGCGTGTCGCCTGAGTG
>JBBRGY010000256.1:0-5145 GCA_038223495.1 Burkholderiales bacterium
AATACACGGGCGAGGCGAGCCACATTTCGCCGAGATCAATGGTGCGCGATTTCCTCGTCTTCACCGTGAGCAACGTGAGCGTGGTCGGATCGGTCAGGCGCGTAACGTCCTTTGGCTGCACCCAGGTAATTTCTTTGCCATCGGGCGAGATGGCGTAATCGTTTGCACCGGGATCGCCCTGGCTCAGTGACCACGGCTTGCCCGCGAACAAATCTTTCGCCTTGCCGCTGTTGACGTTGATCTCAAAAATGTGCGGGCGTTTGCCGTCACAAATCCAGCTGTCCCAATGACGGTAGTTGTCAACCTCGACGACCTTCGCCTGAACTTTGGATTCTTTGTGTTCTTTGGCGCGCTTCGCCTGCTGCGCGTCGGTCTTCAGATCGGGCCACACCCATGAAACGGCGGCGACGTGTTTGCTGTCCGGGAACCAGCGAATGCCGTCCACGCCGTTGGCAAGCGTGGTTACGCGGCGCGCTTCGCCGCCGTCCGGCGCGATCACGTAGAGCTGCGCTTCGGTGTCGGCGGTTTTGCCTTCGCCGCGTTTGGCGCAAAAGGCGATCAGCTTGCCGTCAGGCGACCAGAGCGGCGCGGTATTTTTCTTGCCCGCACTGGTGAGTTGCTTGCGCGTTTTGCCGTCGGTGGAATAGAGCCATAGCTGCGTCGCGCTCTCGTTGGTTTCCATCGAGTAAGTCGATTGATCGACGACGACCCATTTGCCGTCGGGCGAGGCGCTCGGCGTGCCGATGCGCTCGCATTGCCAGAGGTGTTCGACGGTGAGGTGTTTGTTCGCGGATTTCGCCATGACGTTTTGTCTTCGTAGAAAGAAGGTAGAACGTGAATGTAGCGGTTTCAGGGAACGTTTTGGAGTTGGTTTGAGGCGTGCGTCTGCACCACGCCTTGCGCGCTATCGGATACACCTGGATTTGCAGAACGTCATCTGCGAATGTTGACGCTTCGCACGTAAATCACCTCGCAGGCACCGGCACCTGTGTCGTCGCGCGTGAGCGATGTTTTTATCAACCAGCCGTCGTTGCGCCGGGCGTCCACCAAATCGCCTTCGAGTTCGATAATGTCACCTACCCGAGCGCCGTAAAGGCGGTTTGCAACGGAGTCATCGGCGGGGATGACGTGTAAATTTGCGGCAGAACGATTGATATCTTCCCATGAAACGCTAGGTTGCTTATCCGCTGACCAACGTAGAAAGCGACCGCTTTGCGAGAGATTCATTTGGTCGAGCAGGGCGGAGTCGGACATCCGCCCCCAACCGATGCCGAGGTCAAGCGGCATGAGCTCCGCGCCGCTGTCGATGCGGTAGCGTTCTTTGGCAATGATGCGCGCCGTGGTTGAGAAGTGCGCGCGCGGCGTCAACGAAAAGCGCTTGACTTGAAATGGCGTGCCGTTTTCGATGTCGTGCTGTACGGGCGCATCCACCGCGATCTGGCCCGGTGGAAGATGGCGCGCTCGCGTGGCGTAGGCGTCGTACGCGCCCCAACTGCATACGGAAAATAAAACGATGAGCGGCCAGCGCACGTTGTCAAGTTCCCTATCGCGCGCAGGCTAACGAGCGTCCGCAAATTGACGGGCTCGCAGACACGGCTACATCGCACCTTCAAACATTTGCACATCGACAATCGCGCCGGGATCAACACCGCCGACATCGGTTGCCAGCACGACAAAGCAGTTGGCCTGCGTCATCGACGACAGAATGCCTGAGCCTTGGTCGCCAGTGGTGCGGACTTCGACCCCATTGGCGGTGATCGTTAACACGCCGCGCTGGAACTCGGTGCGCCCCGGCATTTTTTTGATCTTGTTCACGAGTGTGGCTTTCACCATCGGCGGCAACGCGTAATCGGTGCGACCTTGTAGCGTTGCAATCGCGGAGCGAACAAATTGGTAGAACGTCACCATCACCGCGACCGGATTGCCCGGCAGGCCAAAGAAGTGAGCGCCGCCAACCTTGCCGTACGCCATCGGACGTCCTGGCTTCATCGCGATTTTCCAGAACAGCACTTCGCCTAATTCGTCGAGCATTTGCTTGATAAAGTCCGCTTCACCGACGCTGACGCCGCCGCTGGTGATGATGACATCCGCATCAGCCGATGCACGCTGAAACGCAGAGCGAATGGCCTCAGGCGAATCGACAAAATTGCCTAGATCAATTGGCTCGCAACCTGCGCGCTCCAGCATGCCGTAGAGTGTGTAACGATTACTGTCGTAAATCTCGCCGGGGCCGAGCGTTGAGCCGATGCCCTTGAGCTCATCACCTGTGGAGAAGAATGCGACGCGCAGCTTTCGGTAAACCGAGACCTCGCCGACGCCAAGGCTCGCTACCAAGCCAAGCGCTGCGGGTCCGAAGAGCGCGCCTTTCTTGAGCGCAATTGCGCCAGTCTTCAAGTCTTCACCGCGAAAACGGCGGTTCTGGCCTGGCTTCAAATCGTTCGGAATATGAATGCCAGCCTCGTCCTCAACGACGCGCTCCTGCATCGCCACGGTGTCGCAATCGGCGGGCATGACGGCCCCTGTGAAAATGCGAACACATTCGCCTTTGCCGACTGGGCCGAGGTACGGCTTGCCAGCGTAACTGGTGCCGATGCGCGTCATGACCGTGGCGCCGCCACCTGCTGCTGCGTCTGGGTTAATGAACGACAGCGTGTCGGTGTGTCGATACGCCCAGCCGTCCATCGCCGAGTTGTCGTGACCCGGCACGTCAAGCGGCGAGATGATGTCCTCGGCTAGCACGCGTCCGAGCGCAGCGCGAATGTGCACGCGCTCCGTCGCGGTGATCGGACGGATCACTTTGCTGATGAAGTCGCGCGCCTTGTCGACGGGCATCGAATTTGGGTCGTAGTCGTCGGCGCAGGAGAGTTCGCGGAGGGTGGCGGTCATGGTGATGCGTCGTTGCGGATTGAAGGAAGGAGTTTAGTCGTTCAGCAGGGAGCGGGGGTCAACCGGCTCGTGCAACAACGCACAGCGCCGCAGGCATCACGCGCACGCGCAAGCTCAGTGTCTCGCCAATGTATTCACCATCCACCGCAAGCGGCACAGAGGGTTGCGCGTCGATTTGCATTTCTGTAAATGTAGATGTGTGAATACGCGCATCAGGCAGGTGGCGTCCGATCATCAGTTTCGGCAGCATGATGAGTGTGCTTAAGCGCGTGAAGCGGCCAGCGATGATTAAGTCAAGCAGACCATCATTGATCGATGCTTGCGGCGTGATGGGGATGCCACTGCCAAATGTCGGTGTGTTGAGCGCGGAGGCAAACAGAGCGACTCCCGCGCGCAGCGGTTTGCCATTGGAATGAACGGTGAGACTCCAGGTGCGAAACGCCGCAAGCTCGCGCAGCGTGGCGAGCACGTAGCGCGGCAAACCGCGCAGCCAGCGCGGTCCGTTGAGCGCACGCAGCGCCACAGCAGAATCAAATCCCGAGGTGCACGACGCAAGAAACGGCACGGTGCGGTCATCGAACTCAACGTGACCGACATCCACGCGCGAAGCGGGCGCTGTGATGGCGTGTGCCAGCGCCTCTTGCCAAGTCAATTTGTGCAGGCCCAGAGCGCGAGCGATGTCGTTACCGCTGCCCATCGGCACGATAGCGAGTTTTCGTTCGCCTCTTATCAGCGCAGGCAGCATGCGGTTCACCGTCCCGTCGCCACCAACCAGCACAATGCGGGCATCGGACCCGGTGTCTCCAATCAGCTCATGTGCCGCCTGAATGGATTCGGTGACGACGAACCGCACACCCGGATGATCGGTGCGAATGCGAGCGCGAATATCCGGCTCGAAGCGCAGAGCGCGGCCGCCGCCAGCATGGGGGTTGAGGAGAACGAGGATTGAACTCATGGCGCGCGAGTATATGTTCGTGCGGCTAGCATTGCGTCAATACAACTCCCCGAGAAAATCCATGATCCTAGAAGTCGCAGACATTCGCATCCCCGCTGGCAAGCAGGCGGAATTTGACGAAGCTATCCAGCGTGGTGTGACGACCGTCATCGCGAAAGCTCAGGGCTTTCGCGGTTTTAAGGTCAACAAAGGCGTGGAATCGCCCGAGCGTTATCTGCTGATGATTTACTGGGAGACGCTGGAGGATCACACGGTGGTGTTTCGCCAAGGTCCATTGTTCCCCGAATGGCGTGCGATCGTGGGGCCGTATTTTGCTCAGCCGCCTGTAGTCGAACATTTCGCACTGTTGGCGAAGTCGGTCTAGTATTTGCCATTGCTCAGGTCGTTCGTTCGGCCTGACACAGGCTTAGCGAGGCGCGTAAACCGCCCGATGCTTCATCGTTGTCGAGCGTGAAGGTGGCACCCATCAGCGCGGCATAGCGCGCAACGATGGCGAGGCCCAGACCAGCGCCGCCCTGCAGGCGTTCACTGCCCTGCCCACGAGCCCATCGTTGTTGCAATTGTTTCGCCAGTTCTGGCGCAAGGCCCGGTCCATTGTCGACGACGGACAGGCCAATGTGACCTGCGTCCGCCTCAGCTTCAGCATCAGCGTGGACGCTAATCGAAATGCGCGGAATCACGTGGTCGCGCGGCCCACCATACGCTACTGCGTTGTTCAACAAATTGGTCAGGCATCCTTTGAGCATGCTCTCGTCGCCCATCACGGCGAGTGGGTGATCGAGACCCGTGACGGTCAGCTCAACGTTGCTGCGGCCGCTTTGTCGCAGCCGTTGCAACAGATCGGCCACACAGTCTTCAACCACTTCGTTCAGACTGACCTGAACTGGGGCCATCTGCCCATGTGCTTCATCGGCCAGGGCCAATGCCAGCAGTTGATCAATCAAATGGCTGGCGCGGACTTCGCTTTTTGCGATGGCTTGGAGCTGTTCCCGCAGCGCGGCGGGGTCGTTCTGTCGCAGCCCGTATTGAGCTAGTGCGCGAATACCAGCCAACGGGTTGCGTAACTCATTCGCCACATTTCCCGTAAATTCTCGCTGCGCCTGAATGGCTTGCTGTATGCGGAACAGAAGCTGATTAGCCGCGTCGGTGAGTTGGGCGACGTCACGTGACGACGCAGCCGTTGGAATCGCTGACAGGTCGGTCGTATCGCGCCGCTGAAGCGCAAGGCGCAGGCGCGTGAGTGGCGCGAGATCACGGCCAATCGCTACCAGTAGCCACGCTGCCAGTGCGAGAAGTAGCAGCAC
>JBBRGY010000257.1:0-5138 GCA_038223495.1 Burkholderiales bacterium
GCGGCGATCACCGCCGTTCGCTTGCTTTGATGCAGAATATTGGCAATCAGCTTTTGCCTGAATAGCCCATTTAACGGGGGCTAAATGTCGATAAGCGAATAAGTCGACTATCGATCAAATGGCCACTTAGCCCCGGTTGAAACGTGCTTAAACGAAAAAGCTATACCGCTTTTGGCGGTGATTTTTCCTAACGGGATGCGCCGGAATTGGTGAAATATGACCCGAACTTGGCGGCGATTATTTCGGGATTCAGCGGCCCGACGTGCTTGGCGCGAATGACGCCCTCCTTGTCTATCAGGAACGTCTCCGGCGCGCCGTAGACACCCCAGTCGAGCGCGGCTTTCCCGTCAGGATCATAGGCCGAGATGTTGTACGGATCACCCGATTTCTGAAGGACGTCGAGGCCTAGTTCGCGCTTGTCCTTGTAGTTCAGGCCGATGATCGGCACCACGCCGGATTTTTGCAGCGCGAGCAAATCGGGGTGCTCGTCCTTGCAGTTCGGACACCAGCTTGCCCAGACGTTGAACAGCCAGACCTTGCCTTTCAAATCAGCGGGAGAGAACGTGGCGTTGGCGTTACCGAGCTGCGGCAAGGTGAACGCGGGCGCCGGCTTGCCAATCAGCGGTGACGGCACCTCACGCGGATCGCGAAACAGGCCGAAATAAAGCACGGCAGCGAGCGCGAAGAAAGCGATGGGGAGCAGGAGTTTTTTGTTCATCGGACTTACCCCTTCTCCCCTTGCGGGAGAAGGTTGGGATGAGGGGTTGTTAGCAAGAGTGACCATCGCGCTTCATGCCGAGAGCCCCCTCACCCTAACCCTCTCCCGCGAGGGGAGAGGGGACCAGTTGGTTATTGCATTACCGTCTTAGCTGCCATTTCCCGGATTTTCTGCGCGCGCTCCACAGCGGTCGCCGCCTCAGGCGGCATGTAGTTTTCGTCATGCTTGGCGAGCACTTCTTTGGCGCGGAACACGCCGTCGTCGCCGAGTGTGCCTTGGGCGACAACGCCTTTGCCTTCTTTAAACAAGTCAGGCAGGATGCCGCTGTAGGCGACAACCACGGTCTGCGCGGTGTCGGTGACGCGGAAGCTCACGTTGACGCCGTCGCGCTTGACGCTCCCCGTTTCGACCATGCCGCCCAAGCGGAACACACGGCCTGTCGGCGCTTCTTTCGAGGTGATTTGCGAAGGCGTGAAAAAGAACACTAGGTTCTGATTGAACGCCGTGAGCACCAGGGCAGCGGCGGCGGAGAGTATGACCAGACCACCGAGAATGAGGGCGAGCCGTTTTTGTTTAATGGTCATAACGCGTCTAGAGGGTCGTTAATGGATCGAATGGCTGCCTTTCGAGCGCTGCGCAGGCTGACAAGTTCCGCAATGACGGCTATCAGCAAAGCGCCGTAGCTGCCCCAGACGAAGAACGCGCGACCGCCCATGTCCCAAAACGCGCTCCATGATTCCCAGGTCACTTGATTGCCTCCTTAAGCCAGGCAGCGCCCGCTTCACGTTCGATGATTTGCGTGCGCAATCGGTGCATCGCAGCAGCGACGCAATACGCCCAAAACGCGAACGTCATGATGAGCATCGCCCACAACATGGTGGTGGCCATCGACGAGCTGCCGGGGCGCACGGACGAGCCCTGGTGCAACGTTGTCCACCACTTCACGCTGAAATAGATAATGGGGACGTTAATCGCCCCCACAAGCGCAATCAACGCAGAAGCGCGGTCGCCCTTCTTTTTGTCGTCGAACGCAGCGGCCAGCGCCATGTAGCCGACGTAGAGAAAAAACAGAATGAGCGTGGAGGTAATACGTGCGTCCCACACCCAATACGTGCCCCACGTCGGACGCCCCCAGAGCGCGCCGGTCCACAGCGCCACAACCGCCATGATTGCGCCGGTGGGCGCGAGCGCATGGCTCATCATGAACGAAAGGCGCGTACCGAGCACGAGCCCCGTTCCCGCCCAAAACGCCATCGCCAGATAAATCACCATGGTCATCCACGCGGCGGGCACGTGAATGAAAATCACGCGGTAAACCTCGCCTTGAGTGGCGTCCGTTGGCGCCACGAAAAAACCAACGTAGAGCCCAACGAGCGCGAGCAAAATGGCCAGCACCCACCCGAATTTTTCAATCTTGCCGGCAAGCGGATAGAAACCGGCGGGCGAGGCATAACGCCAGAACCAGCGTCCCGCAAATTTGTCGTTCGATTGTTGTTCCGTGCGTGCCAAAGCTAGTCCGTACTAATTTTTAATGCTGCCGCAGCGGCGAGCGGACACAATGCTAGTGCAAGCAACAGGAATGCGCCCTGAAGGGCTATTTCTGCCACAGGCGATTCGCCATAGAGCACTGTGAGCGCTGCGCCCGCGCCAAAAATCAGCGTCGGAATAGTTAGCGGCAAAACAAGCACCGCTGTGAGTATTGCGCCGCCGCGCGCCGACACCAACAGCGCTGCTGCGATTGCACCAATCAACAACAGCGTCGGCACCGCCATCGCGACCGACAGCGCAAGCATGCCAGCGACATCAAATGGCAACGCGTAAAAAAGCGCGAACACGGGAGTCGCGACTGTGAGCGCCACACCAAGGCCAAGGGACAGCGCAACGATTCGAGCGAGGATCAGCACCGCCAAAGGTTCACGGGACGTCAGCATAAGCTCAAGCGAACCGTCACGCGCGTCCTCCTCAAACAGTCGCGGCAGCGACAGCATGGCCGACAGCAGTGCGCCAACAAAAATTACACCGATGCCGATGAGCTTCAGTTTTTCCGATTCGCTGCCGACCGCAAACGGAAATAGTGAACACACGATCAGAAAAAACACGATTGGATTGGCCCAGTCGCTCTTGCGTCGCGCGAAGAGCTGCATCTCGCGGCGGAAGACTGCGCCCGTGGCCGCGCGCAGACTCATAGCGCCAACTCCTGAATCTTCGCTGCGCCAATCGTCACGGTTTGATGGGACGTCAGCACGACGATGGCACCAGCGGCTAATTCGTGGCTGATGAGTGCAGCGAGTTGCGATTGGGTGTCTGTGTCCAGCGCGACGAACGGCTCATCGAGCAACCAGGCGCGTTCGCCTGGCGTTGTCCGCAGCAGTAATCGGGAGAGCGATGCGCGCTTGCGCTGCCCCTGCGAGAGGCTGCCGACGCGGCGATTGACAAGTTTCTCCACGCCTAGATGCGTCAGCGCACGACGCACGTTGGCCTTAGCACCATCGAACCCGGCAAGTGCTGCGGCATAGCTCAAATTTTCAGCGACGGTGAGCGCATCATTCATTGCAGTGGCGTGACCGGCGAAAAGCGCCGCTTCGGCAAAGCCAAGCGCTGTGCCGTCAGCAGAACGCCATTGAAGGGAACCAGCCGACGCCGCGCCAAGCCCGGCCAAAATCCGCAGTAATGTCGTCTTACCCACGCCGTTTGGCCCGAGCACCCGAAGCAACGTGCCCGCCTCGACGTTGACGTTGATGTCCGCAAAAACTTGCTTTCCACCGCGCTCGGCGGCGAGCGCTTCGATGCGGAGATTTGCGCACGGACTCACGATACTGAGCGTACTTTGTAGGCGGCCCAAATCGACACAATTCCCACGATGCACGAGAGATATCCCACCGCTTCATAACCGACAATGCGACCGCTAGCGCTCGTCGTCAACATCGCGCCACCGATGAGCGCGGCAAGGCCAGTGAACATGTTTTGCACTGCTGAATTAAATGACATCAAGCGCCCACGCATTTGCGGCACGGTGGCTGCGGTCACCAGCGCAGACGACGGTATAAAGCGACCACTCACAAAAATGAAAAAAAGCGCCGACACCGCAAGTTGCCCAAAGAGATTCAGGCCATAGGAATGCGTAATGAGCACGATGGGGATGACGGAGGCGAGCACCAGCCAATAGTAGAGCTTTGCGCGCGGATAACGATCTGTCATGCGACCAAACAGGGGACGGCTGAACAAAGTAACGCCACCGCCGACCAGATAAAAATACGCGAGCTGAAGCTCGGTCATACCTTCATTGGATATCCGCGACGGCGCAATGTATGGAATGACCATCATGCCCGACAGCGTGAGAAGCCCCGTCGTTGCAAACGCCCACCAGTGATTGGGCACGGCGAGCAATTCGGCGTATCCCGCCCACAACCCCTGTGGTTTGCCGGTGCGGATGTGTCCGCGCATCACAGGCACCAACCGCAGCGCAACCACCCACAACACGCAGCAGGAAACCGCGAGCGCAAAGAACGGAACGTGCCAACCGCCTTGACCCGCCGCGTAGATCGCGAGCGGCACGCCGAGCACGGCGGACAACGAGAACGACAACATCACCAGTCCCATCGCACGACCGCGCCGTTGGTCTGGTACCAGATCGCCAACGATTGACAGCGCGATGGAGCCCTGAACGCCACCAAACATGCCCGACACGATGCGCGCGATGAGCAGCATGGCGTAGCTCGATGCTAGAGCGCATCCCAGCGTGCCAACGATGAGCCCAACGAAAACAAATAGCAGCGCGCGCTTGCGATCAAAGCGGTCGGCGATTGATGCCATGAGCAGCGAAGACATGGCTGCGGCAAATGCGTAGGCTGAAACCAGCAAACCAAACTGTGACGTCGAAATTCCAAATTCGCGCATCAGATGCGGCGACAGCGGCATCAGGATCATGAAGTCGAGAATGTTGGTCAGACTCATCAGCATCAGCACGATGAGAATCTGGCGTTCACGCTTGGGGTTTAAGTCGGGGGTGGGTACAGCAGCGGACATCGGGGGGAAACAAAAAGGGGCGGTCAATCATGAAGATGACGCGCCCCCGATACTTAGTGCGGGCAAAGCCCATTTTACGGTGCGTGCACGGCACGCGCCGTGTCTACTTCACTTTACTGAAGTCACCCGCCAACACTGACGAGAGTTGCGCCGGATTCACGTACTTTTTGAGCACTGCGTCAAAGTCAGCCTTCGTGAGCTTGGCGATTGCCGATTCAATGTCGCCCACAAACGCATAGGTGCGATCAGCATCCGTTAAGGCGACCAGTTGCGCGGCCAGCGATGCGTCTTGCGTGCGACGAACTTTACGCTGATCAAGCAACGATTGTTTTTGCAGGGCAAACTCTTCGTCAGTCAGCCCGCCGCGCAACAAAATATTGAGTTCGTCCTTCAG
>JBBRGY010000258.1:0-5134 GCA_038223495.1 Burkholderiales bacterium
CTTCAGCAATCACATCGGCTTCGCGCTGACCTTTAGCCGTGTTCGGCAAACTCATCGCATTGAGCAGCGCCACATCCTGCGGTGGCCATGCGTCCGGCCACGCCAAAGCGCGCATCGCGATGTAATGCGCCGTCCACGGCCCGATGCCTTTGATCTCACGCAGGGCGTCAATCGTGTGTGCCGGCTCAGCGGTCCCGTTCAGCATCAATTTGCCCGACGTCACCGCCTGCGCAATCGCAATCATCGCCTCTGCACGCTGCCCCACAATGCCAAGGCGAGCGATGTCATCGCGCGTCAATTGCGCCACGCGAGCAGCCGTCGGAAACGTACGCGTCAAATCAGAAAACGGCGTCACTATCGGAGCACCAAAGGCATCGACAAACCGCGTCGCCAAGGTGCGCGCGGCCTTCACCGTCACCTGCTGTCCAAGAATCGCCCGCAAGCACAACTCGAATCCGTCAAACGCCCCAGGCAGCCGCAACCCAGGCGCGCCCTCCGCTAGCGCGCCCAATGCCGTCGAAATCTCCTGCGGATCGGCCGCCACATCAAACACCTGCTTCGTTCGCGACAATACCGATTGCGTCGCCTGCGCGAGTGCCGCCGAAAACCGCAATTGCAACGCGTTTCGTTTGGGCAGATGACTCACTTCAAGCCATCCCACCATTGGCGTTGCCCCGTCCACACGAATCACGCGCCGATAAATCCCATCCGCATGAGTCTCCACGCCCGGAACAGCGCGCCGCTCAAAAAACGCGAGCACGCGTTCCCAGTCGTACGGCGGTCGATATGGCAACACGAATGTCAAAGAATCCATCTCACCCGACTTCGTTTGCCGCATTTCGTGCTCTGGCACTGTTTGCCCTTCTTTCCGCAACCGCGTCGGGCTAAACCGATAGCGCTCAGCAAACAACGCATTCATGCGCCGCACGCTGGAGAAGCCGCTGGCAAAGGCAACGTCCGCCACCGGCAGCGTCGTGTCGGTCAGCAAACGCTTGGCGAGCAACAGGCGATGCGTCTGCGCATACTGAACGGGTGACACGCCAAATTCTTCAGCAAAAATACGCCGCAAATGACGATCTGTCACGCCGACGCGCGCCGCGACCCCGGCCAGATCAACATCGTTGGCGACGCCGTCTTCAATCAGCAGCGCTGCGGCCCGCGCGAGCTTCGCGCCAGCTTCCGTCGCCGCAAAGCCCGGTGCCAATTCAGGTCGACACTTCAGGCACGGCCGAAACCCGGCAGCCTCGGCCGCTGCCGCACTTGGATAAAAGCCGCAGTTCTTCTGCATCGGCATCCGTACCCGACAAATCGGACGACAGTAAATGTGCGTCGACGAAACCCCCACAAAAAAACGCCCATCAAACCGCGTGTCGTGCGCCTTCAACGCCTGATAACAGGCGTTGGGCGTGAGATGGCTGAAGTGGACGAACTGCATATGAGCAGTTTAGCGAATGCAATGTGCCGCATTTAGCCGTTTTCGGACATGTAGATTGTTGGCGCGATTTTTATGAAGGCGCTCTTTCGCGATATTGTTGAGTTCCTCCCACACAAATTGTCTGCATGCGCTACCAAGGAAAAATCGTCGAATGGAATGACGGCAAAGGATTCGGTTTTGTGTTGCCGAACGCAGGTGGCCGGAAGATTTTTGTCCACTTGAACGAATTCGTTTCGCGCAGGCAACGTCCGGCGGTGGGTGATCTATTGACGTTTGAAGTCGGGTTGGATGCGAACAAACGCAGTTGTGCCGTGAAGGTCGCTCCAGTCGTCGCACCGGCTGAGCGAGTGCGGGCCGCAGCACACCGCGATGCCTGCGAAGATGCATCAAAGTTTAGTTATTGGCTCGCGTTCGCGTGGATCGCATTAATCCTCGCGCTCGGCGCATTAACACTGTTGCCTTGGACGTTTGTACTCGCTTGGGTCGCGATTAATGTGTTGACATACATCGTCTACGCCGCCGACAAGTCATCGGCAAAACGTGGCACGTGGCGCACGCCGGAATCACAGTTGCACTTACTCGCGCTTGTGGGCGGTTGGCCCGCAGCTGCCATCGCGCAACAACGTTTGCGCCACAAGTCCAGTAAAGCCGAATTTCGCGCCGTATTCTGGGTGACAGTGATCGCCAACGGTGCGGCAATGCTTTGGCTGATGAAGAATGGGCGCGAGCTATTAGCGGTATTCGTCTGATCGGACGCGATTTCGAATCTATAAACGGCCTAGCGAACATTTAAAGCGATTCAGCTTTTCGTCAAAATATCCGTTTTACAAGGGCTATCTAGTCGCCCCTGAATTATCACCAAGACCCGCCTGCAGCCTAGTGTTTAGAGGAACTGAGCGGCGTCCAGATTGTCATAAACGGTATCAAAGGCAATCGAAATCTGGGGAAATGATGCGGCCTAAAGTCACTGAGTTTCAGCGCGAGCACGAGCTGTTTCGAACCGAGCTGATCAATCTTGTGGATCAGCACCACCCGCTGGTCAAACTCGCATCCAACATTGACTGGGACGGTGCCGTAGAGCGCTTCGGCGCACTCTACGCCGAAGGCAAAGGACGTCCCGGCGTGCCCATTCGCCTGATGGTCGGACTGCACTACCTGAAGCACGCCTTCAACCTCTCCGATGAACTTGTGGTCGAGCGCTGGATTGAGAACCCGTACTGGCAGCACTTCTGCGGCGAGCAGTACTTCAAACACACGCCTCCGATTGATCCGTCACAAATGACGCGCTTCCGGGCCCGCATTGGTGAGGCGGGCTGTGAGTTCATGCTCGGACTTACCATCAAGGCGGGTCTTGCCACCAAGACGGTGGCCGCCGCATCGCTCGCCATCATCAACGTCGACACCACGGTGCAGGACAAAGCCATCGCGTTTCCCACTGACGCGCGGCTCTACTTCAAAGCACGCGCTTCTTTGGTACGCATGGCCAGGAAAGCGGGAATCGTACTCAAACAAAGCTTCGAGCGACTTGGCAAGTGGGCCCTGATGATGAATGGCCGCTATGCGCATGCCCGTCAGATGAAGCGCGCCCGACGCGAGCAGAAGCGGCTGCACACGCAGCTGGGGCGTGTGATGCGCGATGTAGCCCGAAAGATCGACGCAACTACCCAGACCGACGCCGTCGAGGGCGAGCGACTCCAGAGCCAGTTCGCACGTCTGCTGGACATCAGTGGCCGCATTCACAGCCAGAAGAGAGTCCGCGCTGAGGGCGATGCACCCAAGATCTACTCGGTGCACGCCCCCGAGGTGTCCTGCATCGCCAAGGGCAAAGCGCACAAGAAGTACGAGTTCGGTAACAAAGTCTCGGTGGCCTCAACGAGCAAAGAGAGCTTTGTGGTGGGCATGAAGTCACTTCCCGGCAATCCGTTTGATGGGCACACGCTGAAAGCGGCGATCGAGCAGGTGAGCTTGCTCTCTGGCGTCATTCCGAAAGAGGCGTACGTGGATCGGGGCTACAAAGGCCACGGCATCAACAACGATGCATTCGGCGGGCTCGAGGTCTGGATTGCGGGCACCAAGCGACGCATCACACGCGCGATCAACAAAAAGCTCAAACGCAGGAACGCCATCGAGCCGGTGATCGGACACATGAAATCAGACGGGCGACTGTCGCGAAACTTCCTCAAAGGCACACAGGGTGATGCAATCAATGCAATTCTTTGCGGTGCGGGGCACAACCTTCGAAAGATTCTGCGCCAACTGGCGCTTTTTATCGTCCTGCGTTTGATCACCATGCGTCAGTGCTGGCGAAACTCGGTGCCCATGCAAGGCTCGTTCAGGGCTACTACAGCCTGACTGGGCAGCAACCCATAGCGTTTGCGCGAAAAAACAACTTTCTCAGGGACGACTATCTAGCTAAAAACGTAATTCTCGACTTTCTCAATAAATACGGCTTAGCCCTTATGCAAACGCTATTTCATCGAAAAGTTGCCTACGCCCGAACCACCGTCAATACAAAGCAAACCCCATCCGCCGTATTGCTCGCCGTAATGGTTCCGCCCATCTTCGCCATGTACGTTTTGGCTACATAAAGGCCCTGACCGCGATTGCCAGCGTGCGCGGCATTGCCAGTCGTTACGTCCGCCCCCGACACGCCGTATTCAAAAATTTTGTCAATCAGCGCGCCGTCAATCGTGGGGCCAATGTTGGTGATTGTGATGGTGACTTGGACATCGGTGGCGGTAAGGGCGATGGTAATTTCGCTCTTTGGAAGACGATAGCGCTGGGCGTTTTGCAGGATGTGAGTGATAACGTCTTCGAGCGAATATTCATCGGCGCTGGCCTGCACCGACTCATCAGATGCAATAAAGCGGACGTTGTGAATGTCGATAGCGGACGCGTTGTCGGCGACGTGCTTTAGAAATTCATTGAGATTGATCGCTGCGACATTCACCTGCGTGCTCTGCAATGCTTCGCTCGGTGACGCACTGCCGTAGAGCACGCGAATCGCCTGCTGCATACGCTGAACGTAGCGCGCACTCGGGTCGTTCGGCTGGCCGTGCAGCACCATGAGCGACTGCAACGGCGACACGATTTCGTGACCGACGGCTTGCAACATATCTTTCTCCTGCTCAGCGCGAATTTGTTCGCGTTGCACGTCCTCGTTCACGCGTTGCAACAAGTCATGCAACGCACCCGCGAGCGTGCCAAGTTCATCTTTGCCGCGTAAATCAGCGAGATCAAAATCGACGAGGCCCTTGTTGCCCTGCACACTTTTTGACACCGCACGCGCACGACGATTGAGCACCGTAATTCGACGAATGAGCCCGACCTCGATCACCAGCCACGCCAGCGCAATCGCAGCCAGCATCGCGCCAATGAACCAGGACATGCGCGTGGCCACCGTTGCCAGTGATTTGTTCAGTCCACGCACGTCACCCGCGAGCACCACCTCATATGTTGCATTGGATGTGCTGATCCGTTCGGTTGACGCGAGCGGTGCGTCAAATTCACCAAGCGGCAAACGAAGCAGCAAGCGCTCTACCCACGGTGCGGCGGGCTCGGAGGAATCGCTGGCGCCTTTAATCGTAGCAATCGTTTGAGCGGTCTTCCCCAACTTGCGAATGACCAGCGTTTCACCCGGAAGCAGCGAGCTTTTGAGGTCCGCAAGCGCGAATGGCGCGGCGGCGGCCTCACTATTGC
>JBBRGY010000259.1:0-5109 GCA_038223495.1 Burkholderiales bacterium
AGCAGAATGGTGGCGTCACCACGCTCACGCTCAATAGCCCGAAGCTGTACAACGTGCTTTCGAGCGCGATGCTGGCGGCCCTGCAACTGGCGCTCAACGACGCTGCGAACGATGCAGACACCCGTGTTGTGGTGCTTGCAGGCGAAGGCAAAGCATTTTGTGCCGGTCATGATCTGCGCGAAATGCAGGCGCACACCGATGGCCAAACCGGAGCCGCCTGGCAGCGCGCATTATTCGATCAATGCAGCCGCGTGATGATGACGTTGGCCGAAATGCCACAACCCGTGATTGCGCGCGTGCACGGCACTGCGACAGCGGCCGGATGCCAGCTGGTTGCGGCATGCGATCTCGCGATTGCGGCGCGATCTGCAAAATTCGCGACTAGTGGCGTCAATCTGGGTTTATTTTGTTCAACGCCCGCAGTCGCCGTAACGCGCAATATTCCCGCAAAGCATGCTGCGGATCTGTTGTTCACGGGTCGATTCATCGATGCCGATACGGCGGAACATTGGGGATTGATCAGTCGAAGTGTCGACGATGACGCGCTGGACGCAGAAGTGTCCGAAATGGCAAACGCCATCGCGGGTAAATCCGCGTATGCCATTCGCTCTGGCAAGGCGCTGTTGCGAGCTCAGCGCGGCTTGAATTTGATTGACGCCTACGCCGCCGCATCGAGCAACATGGCGTGCGACATGCAATCCGAAGACGCACAATTGGGTATTAAAGCTTTCCTTGAGAAGCAACCCGCACCTTGCTGGAGAGATCGATGAGCCTTTTTCGCCGGGACACTCCGCCCCCAACTGAAGCTTGGGAAACTTTGCGCGAATGGGCCAATCATTCGTGGTGGCAGCGCTATCGTTCCAGTCTGCTGGTGATGCTGCCATTCACAACGTTCATTATTGGAATCGCTGGGATCGCCCTGCTCGTTGCCGAACCGTCATGGCGCACCGCGCAATGGGTCGCTGCGATGTGGGCGATTGGCGTGCCACTGACCGCGCTCGGCTATATGCGTCGCATGGGCCGCGCCGCGGCACAGGTGCCGCCCATCTCAGCCGCTAGCCGCAATCCAACGACGGCCGTCGACATCCGTGGAAATCGTGAACGGACGCCCGACTAACGATGCAGCTGCCTGCGCGCGGCAAAAAAGTTAACGCAGAACCCGATTCCAGCGCCCACCAACACCGAGCCCCAGATTTGCCACAAACTTCGGTCCGAGAGGTATAAAAGCCCGGTTGAGATGGCGAAATTGAGCGCAGTGCCAATCGATTGCGCGGCGACATAGCGTGACCAGTCGGCGACCGACGCTGGCACCGTCACCGTAAACGTATAGCGACGGTTAAAAAAATAGGTAGTCGTCACGCCCGCGAGCAACGCAATCAGGCGAGCGAGGATCACGGGCGCACCGAGCTTAACCCCCACCGAAACGATCGATGCGTCAATAGCCAACGCGATGAATGCACCGATCAGATAACGACCCGCCTGTCTGATCGTTTCACGCATTGTTTTGAATCATTAACCCAAGGTTCATTGGTTGAGGCTAGCAGATGCAGACGACCCGAAAAGTACGGCAAGCAACGATATTGAGGAAACGATGCTCGGCAACGCGGCAACTCAATGGCTAAAACGCATTTTCATGTCGTAACTGTCTCGCACCAACGGGCGGCGAGGCGGCAAGGGTTTAGAGCCACGGCTCAACGCACTTTAGAAACAATCGCTGAACCCTCGCAGATTTCTATAATCACGGGTTACCGTCAACGTCAACTTGGCAATGCCCACTTAGGCATCGCCCCTCGCAGGAGCAGGTGTGAAGATACTAGTCCCGGTTAAACGCGTCGTCGATTACAACGTCAAAGTACGTGTCAAGCCCGACAACACGGGCGTTGATATCGCCAACGTCAAAATGTCGATGAATCCCTTCTGCGAAATCGCGGTGGAAGAAGCGGTACGGCTTCGTGAGAAAAGCGTCGCCACCGAGGTGATCGCAGTATCGGCTGGTGTTGTGCAGTGCCAGGAAACGTTGCGCAACGCAATGGCGATCGGTGCCGATCGCGGCATCCTGATTGAAACCGACGTCGAATTGCAACCGCTTGCTGTGGCGAAACTGCTGAAAGCCATCGTTGACAAAGAGCAACCTGGCCTCGTTATTCTCGGCAAGCAGGCGATTGATGACGACGCCAATCAGACCGGTCAGATGTTGGCCGCGCTGCTAGGCTGGGGACAAGCCACGTTTGCGTCCAAAGTTGAAGTAGCGGGTGACGTCGCAACGGTCACGCGTGAGATTGACGGCGGCGCGGAAACGGTTGCCATCAAGCTCCCCGCGATTATCACCACCGACCTTCGTTTGAACGAGCCGCGTTACGCGACGCTGCCGAACATCATGAAGGCGAAGAAAAAACAGCTGGATATTTTCAAGCCAGCGGACTTGGGCGTTGATGTGACGCCACGTCTGACAACGTTGCGCGTGGACGAGCCGCCGAAGCGTCAGGGCGGCGTGAAAGTCGCGGATGTCGCCGCACTGATCGACAAACTTAAAAACGAAGCGAAGGTGATCTAACCATGGCAAATCTTGTCATTGCTGAACATGACCACGGCTCGCTCAAAGCAGCGACGTTGAACGTGATTTCTGCCGCGACCGCCATTGGTGGCGACGTACATGTGCTGGTCGCTGGCCACAACGCAAGCGCCGCTGCGGCGGCGGCTGCGCAGGTGGCTGGTGTGTCGAAGGTATTGCTGGCTGACGGCGTCGCGCACGCAAATTTGTTGCCTGAAAATGCTGCTGCTCAAGTCGTTGCGGTTGCGGCGGCTTACAGCCACATCCTCGCGCCAGCAACCGCATACGGGAAAGGCGTCGGGCCTCGTGTAGCTGCTCTTCTCGACAAAGCTCAGATCAGCGACATCATCAAAGTGGTGGACGCCGACACTTTTGTGCGCCCAATTTATGCGGGCAACGCGTACGCCACCGTTAAGTCGTCGGACAGCGTGAAAGTGGTCACTGTTCGCGGCACTGCGTTCGCCGCAGCGGTGAGCTCGGGTGGTAGCGGCACGGTTGAGAACGTGGCGGCTGTTGCAGATTGCGGTCTGTCCAGTTTCGTCTCTGCAGAAATCACCAAGAGCGAACGCCCCGAATTAACCGCTGCCAGGATCATCGTTTCCGGTGGTCGCGGCCTCGGTTCTGGTGAAAAGTATCGCGAAATCTTGACGCCATTAGCGGACAAATTGAACGCTGCGATGGGCGCGTCTCGTGCGGCGGTCGATGCTGGCTTTGTGCCGAACGATTATCAGGTCGGACAAACTGGCAAGATCGTTGCGCCGGACTTGTACATCGCGGTCGGTATCAGCGGCGCGATCCAGCATTTGGCCGGGATGAAAGACAGCAAAGTAATCGTCGCAATCAACAAAGATCCGGACGCGCCGATTTTTGGCGTGGCTGATTACGGGTTGGTCGGCGATTTGTTTGAAGCAGTGCCGCAACTCGTAGCCGGGCTCTAGGCTTCGATCCCTTCTCCCCTCGCGGGAGAGGGTTAGGGTGAGGGGGTTCGTGGAGCCCGCTAACTGTAACCCGATGAGCGGTAAGCCCCTTACCCTCTCCTCCGCCCCGTCCCGCAAAGGGACACAGCACCAAATCGAGCGCATCATGAGCACCTATCAAGCCCCCCTCAAAGAATTTCAGTTCCTGCTGGAGACCGTCGCGCCCATTGCGGAGCTAGCGAAACAGCCCCATTTCGCCGATGCAACGCCCGACACGGTGAGCGCAATCCTCGAAGAATCGGCAAAGTTTGCTTCAGAAGTTCTCGACCCGCTCAACTGGTCGGGCGATCAGGAAGGCGCCAAGCACAACAAAGCCGACAACTCGGTAAAAACACCGTCAGGCTTCAAGGCCGCCTACGATGGCTACCGTCAAATGGGTGGTGCCGGCTTGCCGATGCCAGCAGACTTTGGTGGCCTGGGGTTACCGCGCTCGGTCGTCAGCTTGACCGACGAAATGCTGCATTCCTCGAACATGGGCTTTGGTCTGATGCCAATGCTCACGCAGGGTGCGATCGAGGCGATTTTGCTGGCGGGGTCGGATACGCTGAAAGCCACCTACGTTGAAAAAATGGTGAGCGGCGAGTGGACCGGCACGATGAACCTGACCGAACCCCAGGCTGGCTCTGATTTGTCGCTGGTCAAAACCCGTGCCGAGCCGCAGCCTGATGGCACCTACAGAATTTTCGGCACCAAGATCTACATCACCTACGGCGAGCATGATTGGGCGGACAACATCATTCATCTGGTGCTCGCTCGCCTACCCGATGCGCCGCCTGGTGTGAAAGGCATTTCGCTCCTCGTAGTCCCGAAATTTCTGGTGAACGCGGACGGCTCCGTCGGTGCGCGCAACGACGCAAAGTGCATCTCGATTGAGCACAAAATGGGCATTCACGCGTCGCCAACCGCGGTGATGCAGTTTGGCGACGCGGGTGGCGCGGTCGGCTATATCGTCGGCGAACCCAATCGCGGACTTGAGTACATGTTCATCATGATGAACCTCGCACGTTTCGGTGTGGGTCTACAGGGCGTGGGCATCGCCGAGCGCTCTTATCAGCGCGCGGTTTCGTTCGCTCGCGAACGGGTGCAATCACGGGACGTGGCCGCGCCGCGTGAACCGTCGACGCCCATCATTCGTCACCCCGATGTTCGCCGCATGCTGATGCGGATGCGCGCTCAAACCGAAGCCGCGCGTGCGCTGGCGATGGCCACCGCATACGCCATAGATCTCGCGGAAGCGCATCCTGATGCCGAGGTTCGCGCGGCTCAGCAAGCCTTCGTGGAGCTGATGATTCCGATCCATAAAGGCTGGGCAACTGAGATGGCACAGGACGCTACCTATCAGGGTATTCAAGTGCACGGCGGTATGGGGTTCATTGAAGAAACCGGCGCCGCGCAGTACTACCGCGACGCCCGCATCACCACGATTTACGAAGGCACGACCGCGATTCAGGCGAACGATCTGGTGGGCCGCAAAATGGCGCGCGAAGGCGGCAGTACGGCCAAAGCCGTGATCGCTTCGATGCGTGTGTTTGCCAAAGAGCTGGCTGCGTCGACCAATCCGCATCTTAAAGTGACGCACAC
>JBBRGY010000260.1:0-5068 GCA_038223495.1 Burkholderiales bacterium
TCCCCGGTCTGCAAGGCGGCCCGTTGATGCATATCATCGCCGCCAAGGCCGTCGCCTTCGGTGAAGCCTTGAAGCCCGAGTTCAAAACGTATCAGGCGCAAGTGCTCAAGAACGCCGACGTGCTCGCCAAAACGCTCGTCGAACGCGGCCTGCGCATCGTCAGTGGCGGCACCGAATCGCACCTGATGCTGGTCGACCTGCGCGCCAAAAAAATCACCGGCAAAGAAGCAGAAAACGTGCTCCACAAAGCACACATGACCTGCAACAAAAACGCCATCCCGAACGACCCAGAAAAGCCGATGGTCACAAGTGGTATTCGCTTGGGTTCGCCTGCGTTTACGACGCGTGGATTCAAAGAAGCAGAAGCAAAGATGGTGGGCAATTTCATCGCCGACGTGCTTGATGCGCCGAACGATGAAGCGGTGATTGCACGAGTGCGCGGAGAAGTTGCGGCGCTTTGTGCGCGGTTTCCCGTTTATCGGTGATGTGTAGGTGGCGTTTTTAAGCCGCCAATTGACAGAGGCCAACGTGCGAATTACCGGCCGATGGAGCGGTAACGGCTTACCCCTGCGCAAGAAGACGATAGGGTTTGGGATCGTTCGCTGCGGATTGACCACTTTGGTTCATTTTTTTGCTCCGTGTCTTGAAATGTGCGGTGCAAAACCGTCTAGCGTTGTCCGAGTTAGGGGCGATTTTCGCTTCAACGCCCCAGCCTTATAGTCTCACAGCGAAAGTTGCGAGTTGGTGATTGTCGTGATCGGTAGTCATATAACGTCTACCCGACCAGAGGATAGCTGTCCGTATTGATTCAAGAAGGAAAAACCCGATGTCTTACGAAATGAGCGGTATGAGGGGGGCGGTCGCCGGAGTTGTTTTTCGTCGGCGAGGGATTGCGATCCCCGTCGTCGAGCCCGCGCGACCTTCCAATGTTGCGGCCAATGTCACAGTGACTTTAACGCGAGTTACGCTTGGTACCGAACGCATTGAGGAGCGCGCGGTCGTCCGTGCTGGGAGCGGAACGCCCGCCGCCGTTCGGATTAGCAATCCGGTGAGTCCCGGTACTCCGCCATCTTCGGTCACAGACGCATTTGGTTTTTTCTTCATACCCTTTGTTTGCAATGACGGGTCTTTGGCGGTTTCTGAGTCCCAGTCAGGCTCGTCGGCGTCACTTCGAATCGGTAGCGTTGATGGTGTTCATTTTCGGGGAGCGAGCAACATCTCCTTGCGGACTTTCTCGCTAGTTCCGGGGGGCTCTTCTATCCAATCCGCGTTGCAAACGACGATGTCGCCGGGAGATTGGATTTCTGGTGAAGTGCAGGACCAAGTAACCCCCGAGGTGATCACTAATTTGAAAAGCTTCGTAGAAAGCTGCTCGCGTATCGCTGGGTTGATTGCCGGAATCACGGTGCCGAGCGGTCGATTTCTTTTGCTCCGACTCGCCGCCATAAGAATCGACGCATAGTGACGTGCCTCGCGTAGCCGGGTAGGGTGGGCCCTCCGTGCCCACGCGTTCGATCCAACGTAGCGTGTCGCTGCCTGTCTGTTCTATACCAACCACGCGTAGGCAGAGGCTGCCCCCCCTGCGCTTTGACCTACAAAAGATAGATCAACTTTGATCTATCATCGTATTCATGACTGGCAAAGACGTCATCGCAAAACTCAAGGCGGATGGGTGGTAGTTGAACCGCATCAGCGGTAGCCACCACATCCTCTCCAAAGGCGGCATCGCCGTTCCGGTGCCTGTCCATGGTTCGCGTGATATCGGGGCTGGTTTAATCGCTGTGATTCAGCGGCAAACGGGCGTCAAGCTCAAGTGAGGCACCTTCGTGGAAATCCGATACCCAGCGACTATTGAAAAGCAAAAGGACGGAAGTTTTTTCGCCACTTTCGTCGACTTGCCCGACACGTTTACCGAAGGGCAAACGAAAGAGGAAGCGTTGTTCAACGCAGCTGAGGTGCTCTCTGTCATGTTGGCGTGGCGGCTGGATGAGGCGAAAGACATTCCCGCGCCTACGCTAAAAATCAAGGGCGCGCATTACATCGCGCCCGACGCTAAAACTCAGGCGGCCATGTTGCTGCGGCTGGCAAGAGGCGACCGTAGTTTTTCCGACCTCGCGCGCGCGCTCGAAACGTCGTGGCCCGCTGCCAAGCGACTGGAAAACCCTGCGCACTGGCCGTCCCTTAAAACGCTCGACCGCGCGGCGGCTGCGTTGGGTAAGCGGTTGGTGCTGTCGTTGGAATAGCACGCCAGTCGGAACGCGATATTTTCGACGCCGTACTGTTCAAACACCTCGGATCAATGCATGGCAAACGACGATCTTGAATACGTTGGCTTCTGGCTTCGAGTCTGGGCCAGCGTGATCGACACGGTTTTGATCATGATGGTGATGTATCCGCTTTTAATTGCTGTTTACGGATGGGCTTACTTTGGCAGCGAGAAGCTGATTCAGGGGCCGGCCGATGTGATGATTTCAATCGTGATGCCGGCGGTGGCGATTGTGTTGTTGTGGTTGAAGCGCGGGTCGACACCTGGCAAGGATGCGATCTCGGCGAAGATTGTCGATGCCAAAACCGGCAACCCGCCGACGTTTGGACAGAGTGTGATTCGCTACCTTGGTTACTACGTCAGCGCCATTCCGTTCGGTCTTGGATTGATCTGGGTGGCTTTCGATCCGCGAAAGCAAGGTTGGCACGACAAGATGGCGGGCACGGTGGTGGTGCGGCGGCGACGCGGTGCGGCGCTGGTGGTATTTCAGTCGCCGCAGATTCCTGCGCCCGATAAAGCGCGCAACTCGATTAGCTAGCGTGCGGCACGATGGTGACTGGCATGGTCGCGGCGTGTAGCACCGCCTGTGAGACCGAGCCCAGCAGTGCGCTTTGCAACATGCCCTTGCCACGTGCACCAATGACGATTGCATCGCACTCGAAACATTCCGCCACGTCGATGATTTCTGTGGCCACATAGCCGGAGCGCACTTCGCGTTCAAATTTAACGCCCGCTGCCTCCAGCAACGCAGCGGCAGGGTCGAGCGTTTGCGTGCCAGCTGACTGGTCGACGGCTTGGCGCTCTTTTGGATCCGGCATCATGAGTATTTCCGACATGCCGCTCGGCTCCAGCACGGTGGCCAGTACGACGCTGGCGTGTAGGCCGTGTTGAATCAGACGCAGCGCATAGCGCACGGCATCCAGCGAAAGCTCCGAGCCATCAATAGGGATAAGTATCTTCACGGCGTACTCCAGTTATGAAGCAATAGTATGCACTGATGATGCTCGCAGCGTTGATTGGAATCAACAGGTTGGTTCGATGGACGCAGCGGAGAATGCGAACGCCGCATCGCGCTTCACAACAAGCGTTCTGATACAAGTGAAGTCGTCCGCGTACCGCGAAGGAAGAAGCTAATGTTGACATTGTTTAGCGCTGTTTGCGCCGGGTTAGCGTTTGCAATTTCACCGTTTGCGCATGCCGCGACTGATCACGCTGATGTGCCGATTGCGTTGACGACGGATACCGGGCAAATCAATGGTTCGTTGATGTTGCCGTCGCATGAAAAAAATATTCCAGTCGTGCTGATTGTCGCGGGCTCCGGCCCAACGGATCGCGACGGGAACAATCGGCTTGCGGGCGTCAACAACAGTCTGAAAATGCTGGCTACCGTGCTAGCAGACGCAGGCATCGCATCCGTCCGCTATGACAAACGCGGTATCGGCGCCAGCGTGACGCCGGGTGTGCGGGAGGCGGATTTGCGCTTTGATACTTATGTGCGAGACGCTGCACTCTGGGTTGCAAAATTGAACGCTGATCAGCGCTTTTCCGGTGTGGCGGTGTTGGGCCACAGCGAAGGTTCGTTGATTGGAATGTTGGCCAGTAAGGGACAGCCGGCGCGTGCTTTTATTTCGTTGTCTGGGCCAGCGCAGGGCGCGTCTGCAATTCTGCGCCAGCAATTGCGCGGTAAATTGCCGGGCGATTTGGCCGAACGGAATGAAGCCATTCTGGTGTCGCTTGAGACAGGGCAGATCGCTCGTGATGTGCCCGCGCCGCTTGCTTCGCTCTATCGCGATAGCGTGCAGCCCTATCTCATTTCTTGGTTCAAATATGTGCCTGCGACGGAGTTAAAAGCGTTGACGATGCCAACGCTCATCGTGCAGGGTGACACCGACATTCAAGTGGGCGTGGCCGAGGCCAAAGCACTAACAGCAGCGAAACCTGATGCAGAGCTGGTCATCATCGAGGGCATGAATCATGTACTGAAAAGCGTTCCCGCAGATCATGCCAAACAACTGGCTTCCTATGGCGATCCGAGTCTGCCGCTTGCCGACGGATTGAGCGCGAGTCTGGTTCGCTTTCTCGCTAGTGCCTTTCAAAGCGCGCAAGGTAAGGTTATGAAATAGCGCTTGCCACGTTGCGGGTTTGTTGTTCGCAGTCTTGACAGCGATCAGCTAGCGATTCGCGTTATTCTGTGTGCCATTAAAACTACTTAAGGGGATATTTATGCTGTTGCGTTCACTTGTTTTCTCTACCCTTGTGCTCAGTGCGACGCTCGCGCATGCGCAGGCATGGCCGACGAAATCGATTCGCTTCGTGGTGCCCTTTGCGCCGGGCGGCACAAGCGAAATCATAGCGCGCTCAATAGCGCAGGAGTTGACGACTACGCTTGGACAAACGGTGTATGTCGACAACAGACCGGGCGGCGCGGGCGTGATCGCTATGAATGAAGTGTTGAAGGCTGAACCGGATGGATACACGATTATTCTGGGTCACGTCGGAACGCTCGCAGTCAATCCATATGCGATGCCAAAGCATCCGTACGATGTAAATAAAGAATTCGCGCCCGTCATCCTGCTGGCAAAAGTGCCCAGCCTGCTGGCGGTTGCGCCCGAGGTGCCCGCAAAAACACTTCAGGAATTCGTCGCGCTAGCGAAGGCGAAGCCCGACTCGCTCAGCTACGGCTCTGCGGGGAATGGCTCCTCCGGTCATCTGGCGATGGAATATTTCATGGCGGAGAGCGGAATCAAACTACTGCACATTCCGTACAAAGGGACAGGCCCGATGTTGCAGGATATTTTGGGA
>JBBRGY010000261.1:0-5053 GCA_038223495.1 Burkholderiales bacterium
GTGACCTTGCAGTACACGACGACATCCACCAAATTGCACACTGTATTGGGCGTTGAATCGCCGGTGTTTGACTAGGTTTTGGCACAATAGCTTTTACGAGTAAGTGCCATTTCACGGGGGCTAAGGGCGATAAACTTGAATAGTCAACTTTAGCAAAAAAACGCTTCTAGCCCCTAGACAGGCTTCATGTTAGCGAAAAGTTGATCACGCGAAATGTCGAATTAGTTCATCGAATGCAACCCAACGCGGTTGCCTTCAATGTCCAGAAAATGCGCGAAATAGCCCATGCCTTGTTCGATCAGCGTTTTCGGCGTGAGGATTTTTCCGCCTGCCGCTTCTACGCGTCCAAGCACGGTTGCCAGATCGCCACCGCCCGCGAGATAAACCAGGGTGCCCATCGTGCTTGGCACATGGCCGTCCACCTTGATGATCGCGCCGCCGACGCCTTTGCCTTGCTCGTGTGGCAAAAACCCCATCTGCGCTTGACCCATCGGCATCGTTGGCATGTCAAAGTCAAAAATAGCGTTGTAAAACTTCTTCGCGCGCGAGAAATCGATCACTGGAATTTCAAACCAGCTGATTGCGTTAACGGTCAGTTCCATGCTGTTTCCTCCTTGAGCTTGCGAGTTTGACTAGGGCGAAAGCGTTGACTTCAAAAAGCCGGACGTAATGTCGCTTACCGCTGGCAGGTTAAGCAGCGTGTGCGGCGCACCGGGGATGAGCGCGATGCTGGCTCGTTTGACTGCCTTGAGCGCCTCTGCGCAATGACCTTTCGCGGAAGCGTTGCCAAGCCAGGTGTTCGACGGTGAGAAAAACGGGTCGGTCGCGCTGATGACATTGAGTACGGGCTTGTCTGCCTCGAACGCGTTTTGCGGTTCAACGACGAAATAGTTGGGCTCGCAGCTCCACGCGAACAGCATGCGCGCCGCGAACTCGGTGCCACGATAACGCGCCACCGGCACGCTGCCCTCGCTGGTTCCGGCCAGCACGATGCGAGCGCCATCGACCCACGGCAGCTCTTTCAGCGCAGCCAGCATCGGTGCGATTTCGGAGGCGCGCAAAGCGTGTATTCGCTCGTACTCTGCTTTGCTGATCGGTGACTTGTAGGTGACGTGATCCGGCAGCGCGAATGAATCCGGCGCAACGCTGGCAACGCCTTGCGTGGCAAGCCATTGCTGCCATTCGCCGATGGCCTTGAGCCCGAGCCCCGACGAACCGTGAAGGAACAGCACGACGGGTACTTTTGCGGGTTTCACTGCCGGGGCATCCCGGAATTTCCCAACAAAGGTAGCGCCGCCTGTTGCTGCCGCCGGAATCACCAAATCGGCCTGCTGCACTGTCGCAGCGAGCGTTGCGGCCGTGTGCTCCCAGCCGCTGCCTTTGACTTCGCCAACCGGGGTAGTCGACGGCTGCGCGTTGATGAAACTCGCGCTGCTCGCGAGCAGCCCGAGACTCACGCAGGCCAGGATTCTTACGAGTGTCATGCTTTCTGTCTCCGTTGGTACGAGGCGATGGCGAAGCGTCAGAGTTTAACGACTGCGTCTCGGCGTCAGGTCACCCTGGCGTTTTCGATAGTATCCGGGCGAGCCCACTTTCTCGCCATCCTCATGCACCTTGCCCTCGAATCCGTCGATCAGCCGGACGTCATCGCGCTCATCGACGCGCTGGACGCCTATCAGGGCGCGCTCTACCCGCCGGAGAGCAATTACCACTTGAGTGTCGAGGCGCTGAAGCAACAGAACGTACTGTTCTCGGTGGTGCGCGATGACGACGGCGTGGCGCTGGGTTGCGGCGCCGTTGTGCTGCTGGCTGGCTATGGCGAGATCAAGCGCATGTACGTCAGCCCCGCGCAGCGAGGAGGCGGTATCGCCAAAGCCATCATCGCGCTTCTGGAGCAGGAAGCGGCCCGACGCGACTGCACTATTTTGCGACTCGAAACGGGCATCCATCAGGCCGAAGCGATCGGCCTGTACGAGCGCGCGGGTTACAACCGATGCGCGCGCTACGGCGACTATCCCGAGGACCCGCTCTCAGTGTTCATGGAGAAGAAAATCTCACCACCAGCGTGACGCACGGGTGCTAAAACAGTGGCATCGTGCGCATTGAGGAGTTGCCGCGCCGTAACCCGTATTTGTCACCAAGGAGGAGATCACATGAAAACAATTCGTACACTCTTGGGCGCGAGCGCTACTGCACTCACGCTCGCGTTCATCGCAACAGGAATGGCGCAAGCGCAGGCCCCAGCCGCGCCAGCGGCAGCCGCGATGATGACCGAGAAAAAAGTCTTCGAAATGCCGAGCTACACCACGTTCGGTGGCAAGACGATCAAGAACGTCAAGTTCGGCTACGAGACCTACGGCAAGTTGAACGCCGCAGGCGACAACGCCATCTTCATCGCGCACTTCTATTCCGGCAACTCTCATGCAGCGGGCAAGTACAAGGCTGCCGACGTCGCGCCGGGCTACTGGGACTCCATCATCGGCGCAGGCAAACCGATTGATACCGACAAGTTTTTCGTCATCAGCGCCGACACCCTGTCGAACCTGAACACCAAAGACCCGATGGTCACCACCACTGGCCCATCATCAATCAACGCCGACACTGGTAAGCCCTACGGAATGAGCTTTCCGGTCATCGCAATGCGCGACTCCGTGGCGGTGCACAAAGCGCTGGTTGATTCGCTCGGCGTGAAAAAGCTCTACGCCGTTGCAGGCGCGTCAGGCGGCAGCGTTCAGGCGGTCGAATGGACCGTCCTCTACCCTGATTTTGTGGACCGCGCGATTCCTGTGATCTCGCCCGGCCTTTCGATCTCGCCGTGGGCCGTGGCCTTGCTGGACATTTGGGTCGCGCCGATCAAGGCCGACCCGAAGTGGAACAACGGCGACTACTACGCGACCGGCGAGCCGCTCGAAGGCATCGCGCTGGCGCTCAAGCTCGTCACCATCACCACGCGGCACTGGGGCTGGATTGAGCGAACATTCGGCTACAAGCCCGCCGACGCCACCAAGCCGCCTGCCGACGCGATCGGCAATCGCTTCGCCAGTGAAGACGCGTTCACCAAAGCGGGCATCGCTCGCGCCCTCACCACGGACGCCAACAACAAAATTTACATGGCCAAAGCCAACCAGCTCTTCAACGTGGAAGATGATGCAGCGAAGATCAAGGCGAAATTCCTTTTCATCCCGGCGCAGAGCGACCTCGTGTTCCCGCCCGAAATGTCACAGAAAGCCGCCGCCAAGTTGCGCGGGCTCGGCAAGTCAGCCGATGTATTCGTGATTGAAGGCGATGGCGGGCATCTGGATGGGGTGCTTGCGGTGAACAAAGCGTCGGACGTTATTCGGGCGTTTTTGGCTAAGTAGCGCGACATGAATGTGGTTGACGCTTGGGCTGAAATGAGTGAGGGCATGGTTCTCACTACTGAGCTCAAGGCCACGTTCAAAGCGGCGGCGTTGAAAGACGCTCACAAGAGCCTCGCGAAACTTGAGGCTGCTGCGTCAGATGAAGAGCAGTATTACGCGCTACCACGAGGCGCGTTTGCTGCCTTTAATCTTGGTCAGTTTGACGACGCCAAGCGCTGTGCCGAACAGGCCCTGACGTTGGCGGACAATTTCAAAGACAACTGGAATTTCGGCAACGCAGTGCACCGCGCTCACTCAGTGCGGGGCCTGCTTGCGCTTCAAAATGATGATCGCGCGGGAGCGCTTGCTGCATTGCATGCCTCGTGCGCGACGCCAGGCTCGCCGCAGCTTAATTCGTTTGGGCCAACGATGCAGTTGGCCATTGCTTTGCTTGAGGTGGGCCAGCGCGACGCAGTCATTCGCTATCTCGATCAGTGCGGTGCCTACTGGCGAATGGGCGGTGCATCACTGGCCGTTTGGCAGCGAAAGATCATCGCCGGAAAAATGCCCAACTTTTTTCATTATCGCTATGGGTAAGTGGCGCCGTTGACGCCAATACATAACGTATATACAATTGCGACATGGAGTTCACTTGGTCAGAACGAAAACGCGCTCTCAACCTTAAGGATCACGGGCTAGATTTTGTTGATGTCGCGAGCGTGTTTGAGGGGCTGACATTTACCTTCGAAGATGGCCGGTTCTCCTACGGCGAGCAGCGTTTCGTCACACTTGGCCTGCTTGTCGGAATTCCCGTCTCAATCGTACACACGGAGAACGACAATGAAATCCGCGTCATCTCTTTCCGCAAAGCCACCCCTCGCGAAGCAAAAATCTATGCCAGTGAAATCCAAAACTGACTGGGCTCGCTTACAGTCCAAGACGAATGTGTCCAAGCCCAGTGCCGATCACCCCGAAGCCGATGTCAAACACATTGTTCGGGGCATGGTGCGCTGCGGCTTGCAGCCGCTCGCGGCTAAGGCAGCAATCTCGCTCCGCGTCGATAACGACGTGCTGGAGTGGTTTAAGGCGCAAGGCCCCGGCTATCAAACCCGCATCAACACCGTGTTGCGCGCGTTTCGGGACGCGTCGGTGTAGGGCCGTAGGGCGGAACGCCTGCCGTTCCGCCGAACACGGATATGTGCCGTCGATGGCGGAACCCCTTCAGGTATCCGCCCTACCTCGTAGCTTTAAACGCTAGTCATCGCCACCGTTTTGGTGTTGAGATAAGCCTCAAGCGCCTCAGGTCCACCTTCGCTGCCGTAGCCTGAGTCTTTGACGCCGCCGAATGGCAGTTCGGCCCACGGCGCGGCTTGCTGGTTGATCCAGAGCATGCCGGTTTGCACCTGGCTTGACAGCATGTGTGCATTTTTGATGCTGCTGGTGAAAGCGTAAGCGGACAAACCAAATGGCAAACGGTTGGCTTCGGCAATCGCTTCTTCGAGATTTTTAACGCTGCGCACGGCGGCGATCGGGCCGAACGGCTCGTCGTTGAAAACCGAGCTGTCCAGTGGCGGATCGAGCAGTACGGTCGGCTGGAAAAAGTTGCCGACGCTGCCGATACGCTCACCGCCAGTGGCGACCGTGGCACCGCGCTTGATGGCGTCGGCGGTCACTTCCTGCATCGCGGTGATGCGCCGCGGGTTGGCCAGAGGGCC
>JBBRGY010000262.1:0-5035 GCA_038223495.1 Burkholderiales bacterium
GCATTGAATGGCGCGCAGTCGACCAACACAAGATTGAAGACTCACCGCTCAAGCTTGTCGTCGGCGACGACACCGAGCGTGCGCTGCACGACGTGGGCATAAACGCCGCAGCGGTGGTCGTGGCGGGCACCGACAACGATGCCACCAATCTCGCGATTACGACGCTAGCGCGGCGCGCCAATCCGAAAATTTTCGTCGTCATCCGGCAAAATCATATTGCCGATAGCGTGCTAATCCGCGCTGCACGTGCCGATCTCGCCTTCGTACAGGCGGATCTCATGATGCATGAATGCCTGCAATTGATCACGGTGCCACTGCTGCGCGTTCTGCTAAAGCGCATGGCTGAAGAAGGCGCTAGCAGCGCCACCAACATGCTGGGCACGATTCAGGACTCGCTGGGCACACTCGCACCATTGGCGTGGACATTTCATTGCGATGTCATGCAGCCGGGTATGTTCGCCGCACTATTCCAGAACAACGATCAACCGTTTCGCATCAGTCATTTGCAGACTGATCCAGAGACCGCTAATGACCCACTCGCCTGCATTCCGCTGATGCTCCTGCGGCGCAATGTTATCGGCGTGCTGCCCGAATCGGACACGGTGCTACGGCCCGGTGACAGCGTCCTGTTTGTGGGCAAGGAGCGTGCCCGGCACCTGCAGCAACGCTATCTCACCGACGCCGGAGCGGTGCAGTTTGTGCGCAGTGGTGTAGAGGCCCCCAGGAGCTGGCTGTTTCGCTACTTGCTGCAATGAGAGCAGACTCAGCGATCGCGGACGAATGCGACGAGCGGGCACATGTCGCTAAAAGCGGCACTTGAAGCACGTCAAGTCAAGGTCGTTGAACATTCGGGGGCTGTGGTGGGATTGACCGTGTCGAGCACACTTTTTTCGGCCAAGCATTTGTTGCGCTGATTGCAGTTGCCCCAGCTGCACGTAGGCGAGGAGCTGCGTTAGCGCTACTTGTCGAATTGGAGAGCGCGTGCCACTCATGGAAGCTATTCACCTCTACAAATACATCCAACATAGCGGCGCAGAAATTATTTTTGCGCGCCCGATTCTTGGAGAGCGGACACATCGACAACCTTGATGCAGACGATACTGAACTCGTCTACTTCAAATCGGTCAACTCAAAGCCTCCGCACCCCTAACCTCGAAGTAGTGCAAAGTGCACACACTCGTTGCGAAAATTCAAAACTCGATATTTCGACCCAAAGGTGCGCACTTTGATGCACACCGTATGCAATGAGCTAGTTTTTTTGGATGTTCCAGTAGGCCGAACCCGCGGTCTTCAATACGCCCGTGATGTTCTTGCGAACGGCAGCCGGGTTTTTGTATTCGCCGAGAATGGCGTGCGTGCCGACCTCTGTCGCGCGAACCTGAACCTCTTCTGCCAAACGCTTTTTGTCAGCATCGGTGCTAGCGCGCGCGAAGTCGTCGCGCAGCTTTTCAAGCGTGGCGTCGGTTGCCCAGCCAGCCCACCCTTTTTCGCCATTGCCGCCGAGCGGTGCGCTGGTCAGCGGGTTCATGATGTCGGCACCCACCCATGCGGTCAGGAAAATATTCCAACCACCTTGATCGGCAGGATCTTTCTTCGAGCGGCGTGCGACGAGCGAGCCCCAATCCATCGTGATCAGATCAACCTTGAAACCGGCCTGCCGCAGCAGCTGCGTAGCGACCAGTGGCAACTTGTGAATGGATTGCAAATCCGTCGGACGCAACACCACAATCGGCTTGCCGTCGTAGCCGGAAGCCTTCAATAGTTCCTGCGCTTTTTTCATGTTGCCTTTGACCATGAACTCGCTACCTTTGGGCGAAGCGAGCGGCGTCCCGCACGGGTACATGCTCGGGCATGTGAAGAACATGCCTTCATTTTCTGGACCGACTTGCGCACGCAAGAAAGCTTCCTGATTCATCGCCCACATCGCGGCCTGACGCACCTTCACGTTGTCAAACGGTGGCACCAAATGGTTGAAGCGCATCACGTATTGATAATTGACCGTGCCGGTATCAACGATGTTGACCCGTGGATCTTTGCGCAACTGCGGATACTGCTCGAACGCAGGCTGTTCAATCATGTCGATTTCGCCAGCGAGCAGCGCGTTTAGCTGCGTCTGTGGATCCTTGAGCGCGAGCCATTCAACGCGATCTACGTAAACTTTCTTTCCGCCCGCCAGACCGGACGGCGGCTCGTTGCGCGGCACATATTTCGTGTTTTTGACGTAGATCGATTGCACGCCTGCTTTGTATTCATCCTTCTTGAAAATAAAAGGCCCGGATCCGGTGTAATCATCAATCACCTTGAACGGATCGGTCGCTGCGACGCGAGCGGGCATGATGAAGGCGGGGTTCGACGACGGTTTGCCGAGCGCGTCGAGCACGATGCCCGTCGGCTCTTTCAGCGTCATGCGGAAAGTTTTTGCGTCAGGCGCATCCATCTTGTCGACGAAGGTCATGAGCTTCTGACCAAAGGTGTCGCGCGCGCCCCAACGCTTGATCGAAGCGACGACGTCGGCACCGGTCACCGGTTTGCCATCATGAAATTCGAGCTTGTCGCGCAGGATGAACGTGTAGACCTTTTTGTCGGGGCTCACCGTCCATTTGTCAACCATCTGCGGCTTGATCGCGCCTTTCTCGTCGGTGGCGAACAGCGTGTCGTAAACCATGTAACCGTGATTGCGGGTGATATACGCTGTCACGTTAAATGGATCAAGATTGGCCGGGAACGCGTGCGGCGCAACCTTCAAAACTTTCTGTTGTGCAAACGCGGAGGATGCGGACAGCGCGATGAGCAGCGCTGCTGTAAGGCCTACTAACAACTTGGAATACTTCACGGATCGTTCTCCCTCAATTTGGACGTTTAATCATGATGGTGGCGGTAAGCTCGAATGAGTCGGCTGCTGCTGAAATGGGGCGGTGAGCGGTTAAAGGTGCGCTTAAATTCGAACGGGCCAAGGCCTCTGCGTCGGTCTGATCTGCTCGATGATGCGCGAAATTTGTAGCACGCCCAGATCGTCAAATCGTCGACCTGCGACCTGCACGCCAATCGGCAAACCCGTGCTGCGGGTGTTGGTCGAATAGTTCCAGTTGATCGACGCGGCGGGTTGCTCGCTCATGTTGTACGGCACGGTGAACGCAATGTGCGACAACGCGCGCTCCGGGTCATTGTCAGGGGAGCAATGCTCTGCGCGAAATGCAGGAATCGGGCAAACCGGCGAAATAACGAAGTCGAACCCGTGAGTTGCGACGACGGTGGCCTCGCGCATGGCAACGATCTGCGCAAAAAATTCCATCACCGTATCGCCAGAAAAACTCTTTGCGCGATGCGTCGCCCAACGCACGATGAACGGCAAAATCTTTTCGCGCGTTGCGTCTGGCATGCGAGAAATATCAGAACAGCTTCGCGCTTCGAAAAAACCGCAGATACCCTCCAGCATGTCACGCGTAATGAATGACGCTATTGGCTCCACGCGGGCACCGTGTTGCTCCAGCAGTTGTCCGCACTCCCAGGTAGCGCTGGCAACGTCGCTTTGCACTTCGAGCCCTGCGCGCATGTCGGTGATCACACCGATCCGCTTCCCTTTCAAGGAAAACCGCTCGAGTTCGGCGGCGTAGTCCACTTGATGCGGCGGCAGGTTCATGTAGTCACGACCATCGGGGTCAGGCCGCGAAATCACATTCATCAGCAGCGCAGCGTCGAGCACGGTTCGCGTCATCGGGCCAGCGACGCGCCCCATGTAAGGCGGGTTGATCGGCACACGGCCGAGCGACGGCTTTAAGCCGTAAATGCCGCAAAAGCTCGCGGGAATCCGCACCGAGCCGCCGATGTCCGTGCCAATATGGAGCGGTCCGTAACCCGCCGCACAGGCCGCGCCCGCCCCAGAGCTAGAGCCTCCCGGATTGCGATTCAACTGCCACGGGTTGCGCATGACGCCATGAAGGCTTGATTGTCCCGACGAGAGCATGCCAAAGTCAGGCATCGTCGTTTTGCCGACCAAGACGAGGCCTGCTTCGCGCACCCGATCTGCAATCGGCGAATTTACGGTTTTTGGTGCTAACGAATTGGCTGCCGTGCCAATCGGAGCAGGATCACCCGTCGTGTAGAGATTTTCTTTGAGCGTTATGGGCACGCCGTCTAGCGGCGACAGCGGTTTGCCAGACTTCCAGCGTGCGTCGCTTTCTGCCGCAGCGGCAGTGGCTTCCCGAGCTTTGGTCAGGTACAGCGCATTTAGCATCGGCTCGCATTCGGCGATACGTTCGAGCGTTGCTTCGAACGCAGCTGACGGCTTGACGCCACCCATTGCGTATTGCCGGGACAAGTCAGAAGCGTTTAGCCAGCACAGCGTATTCATGCCAACAGTGTAGCGCCGCAATTGGCGCAACACTTTGGGTGATTCCGAGATATGCAGCTTAGAGCACCATCAGTGCACCACACAAAAGGAAAAGGCTCCCTAAGGAGCCTTTTCCCACCACGTACGCCAATTCTTTCGAACGGGCGGGGTGTGTAACTACCTAGCTGTCAATACGACGACGCTGGAAGCCGATCAACCCAGCAAGCAACAGACTCATCAAACCGAGTCCGACTGCGCTCATCGTTGGCACGACCAGCGGAACGTCATTGTCCTGAATGTTGATCGTCGCAACTGCGTTACTGATCACCACGTCAGCTGGTCCCACGCGACCACCCGGCGCCTGCTGCGAAATTGTCATCGTGATCGAACGGCTATTGCCGATGATCGTGTCGTCAACAGTCTGGAAGCGAACAACTGGATTAGTCGATGTGCCACAGGTGAAGGAACCGGAAGCGGCACCGACGAGATAACTGCCTGTCGTGTTGGTCCCGCCGATCGCGTAATTGAAGGTGCCGCCAGTCGAACCGCCGCAGTTGATGCTGAACTCAGCGATGCCGCCTTCAACGATTGATGCCGATACCGCGGAGCCGCTTGCTCCAGCAACAGCACTTACACCGAAGTCATTGTCAGCAATCACCCCAGTGGCGTTATTGCCCGTACCGGTGTAAGCACCAGCAACAGTCG
>JBBRGY010000263.1:0-5031 GCA_038223495.1 Burkholderiales bacterium
GATGCAACGCAACAAAACCCGTGAGAGATGTCATGAAATCGCTTGAAAATCGCGTCGTCCTAGTTACCGGCTCCACCAGCGGCATTGGCCTTGCCATGGCGCGTCGTTTCGCCGAAGCAGGCGCGGAAGTTGTGATGAACGGCTTCGGTGACCCGGCCGAGATTGATCGTTTACGCGAGGAAATCGCGGAGACCTCAAAAGTGCGTGTGCATTACGTCCCTGCGGACCTGTCGAAGGGCTCGGAGGCGCAGACGCTGGTCAAAGAAACCATCGCGATCTGCGGGCGGATCGATGTGCTGGTCAACAACGCGGGCATTCAGCATGTGTCGAACATCCCCGACTTCCCCGATGACAAATGGGACGCCGTGATCGCGATCAATTTGTCGAGTGCGTTTCACACCTCGAAAATTGCGCTCGCCGACATGCAAAAGCGCGGCTGGGGCCGCATAATCAACATTGCGTCCGCGCACGGGCTTGTGGCGTCTGCCGGAAAGGCGGCCTACGTCGCTGCGAAGCACGGCATCATCGGTTTGACCAAAGTCACCGCGCTCGAAAACGCAAAATCGTTCATCACCTGCAACGCGATTTGCCCAGGCTGGGTGGATACCCCGCTGGTGCGTAAACAGATCGAAGCGCGTGCTGCGGCACAGAGCATTTCGGTAGACGCCGCAACCCAACAACTGGTTGGCGAGAAGCAGCCTAGCGAGCGCTTCGTTGCGCCCGAGCACCTGGCCGAATTAGCGCTATTTTTGACGACTGAGGCGGGTGGTTCGATCACCGGCAGCGCGTATACGATGGATGGCGGTTGGACGGCTCAATAGCGCCGTAATGGCCCGTCTCGTCATCGACACCAACGTGCTCATTTCGGCGTTGGCGTTTAAGGACTCACGTCATCTGCGCTTGCGCGATGCGTGGCAATCGGGGCAAGTGACACCGCTGCTTTCCGTGCGCACTTATCGCGAGCTGAAACATGTACTCGGCTATCCGATGTTCAAACTTGAGGATAATCAGATTGCGGCGGGCCTGGCATTGCTCGGGCCGTTTATCGAATGGGTGCAGCTCGACCCCGAGCAAACGGCGGATCTGCCGAAATGCTCGGATCGCGACGATCAGAAGTTTGTCGAAACGGCGCACTGCGGACATGCCGACGCGCTTTTGACCTATGACCGCGCACTACTCAAAATGCGCAAGCGCGTGTCATTTGACGTGCTCAAACCAGAAGTCTGGATGGAAACAGCTTTTCCGTGAAATTACGCTTGTACCGGGGCTAAAGCCTCAAATACGCCATTATCGATAATGGCGATTAATTGGCGATAGCCCGTGTGCAGTGGTCAATACAGCAAAAAGTTGATTCGCTGACCATTTAGAAATCAGGCGTCTAACGCCGTTCTGATTTCTGCCAGCCAAGCGCCCGCTTTTGCGGCCACCTGATCGGGTGCGGCATCGAACATCGTTTGCACCAGCGCTGAGCCAATCACCACCGCATCGGCCACAACGCCGACCTTGCGGGCGGTCGCTCCGTCGCGAATACCGAAACCCACGCCTACAGGCACCGGCACGGCCGCCTTGATTGCCGCGACGTTTTTCGCAACATCTGCTACGTCGAGATTTCCCGCCCCCGTGACACCCCTCAGGCTGACGTAGTAAACGTAGCCTCGCGCAAGCTTGGCCACATGGGCGATACGCTCCGGCGTCGAGGTTGGCGCGAGCAGGAAAATCGGCGCTAGCCCGCGTCCGCTGAGCAACGCGGAGAAATCATCAGCCTCTTCAGGCGGATAGTCCACCACCAGCACGCCGTCGACACCCGCGTCGGCTGCGGCGTCAACAAACTTCGCCTGCCCCATCGCTTCAATCGGATTGGCGTAACCCATGAGAACCACGGGTGTCGCGCTATTGGTTTTGCGAAATTCGGCAACGATCGCGAGCACTTTCCTCATCGACATGTGCTTTGCCAACGCCCGTTCGGACGAACGCTGAATCACGGGCCCGTCAGCCATCGGATCGGAAAACGGCACGCCGAGTTCGATCACATCTGCTCCTGCTGCTGCCAGCGCATGCATCGTAGGCAACGTCGATTCGAGCGACGGATCGCCCGCCGTGATGAACGGAATCAGGGCTGTTTTTTTGTTCGCCTTGAGCGTGGCGAAGACGGCGTCGATGCGGATCATTGACGCACCAACGGCTTAGCTGCGCTCTGCGCGGCGATACGGCCTTGCTCGCACTCTGGGTGGCAGTAGAACGACAGCCCGGATCGCTGCGACACCGTATGCATGTCCTTGTCGCCACGTCCCGAAAGATTGATCAACAAAATTTTGTCCTTGCCCATCGTCGGCGCAAGCTTCGTTGCGTACGCAATCGCGTGGCTCGATTCGAGCGCGGGGATGATGCCCTCGATACGACAACATTCGTGAAACGCCCTAAGCGCTTCGTCGTCGGTGATGCTCACGTACTCGGCGCGGCCGATGTCCTTAAGATACGCATGCTCTGGGCCAACGCCAGGGTAATCGAGGCCTGCGCTCACCGAATGCGTCTCGATAATCTGGCCGTCTTCGTCTTGCAGCAAATAGGTGCGGTTGCCATGCAGCACGCCGGGAACACCCATCGTCAGAGATGCCGAATGCTTACCCGTTTCGATGCCTTCGCCAGCCGCTTCAACGCCAATCAGTCGCGTGTCTTCATGCGAAATGTAAGGATAGAAAATGCCCATCGCGTTCGAGCCGCCACCGACGCACGCTAGCACTGCATCCGGCTCTCGCCCCGCCAATTCGGGCATCTGCGTCAGGCCTTCAGTGCCAATCACCGACTGAAAATCGCGCACCATCATCGGGTACGGATGCGGCCCGGCTACGGTGCCGATGATGTAGAACGTGTTGTCAACATTGGTCACCCAGTCGCGCAACGCCTCATTTAACGCGTCTTTCAGCGTCTTCGAGCCGCTCTCAACCGGCACCACGGTCGCGCCCAGAAGCTTCATGCGATAGACGTTTTGCGCCTGCCGCTTGATGTCCTCCGAGCCCATGTAGATGACGCACTCCAGGCCGTAGCGAGCGGCGATTGTGGCCGTTGCCACACCGTGTTGGCCTGCGCCGGTTTCGGCAATGACGCGCGGTTTGCCGAGGCGTTTGGCGAGCAACGCCTGACCGATGCAATTGTTGATTTTGTGCGCGCCCGTGTGGTTCAAGTCTTCGCGCTTGAAGTAAATCTGGGCGCCGCCGAGCATGTCGCTCCAGCGTTTGGCGTGATAGACCGGGCTTGGCCGACCGACGAAGTGTTTGAGCTCACTTTCGAATTCGGCCTTGAATTCCGGGTCGTGTTGATACTTTGCGTATTGCGCTTTGAGCTCGTCAAGCGCCTGAATCAATGTTTCAGCAACAAAGGTGCCGCCGTATTGGCCGAAGTGGCCTCGGGCATCGGGTAAGTCGTAGAGTTTCATGAGATGCTTTCTGCGCTGAATTCCATTTGTAAATCAATACTGACTTTGTCGCCGTCGCCTTGCCGTGCATTCGCACCGTCTGCGGCTAGGCTTCGCGTCACTATCGATTTAAAAATGGAATTTGGCAACCCGCGTGACTCATATCGAGGCATCCGCAAGGCGCACAGCGCGACAAAAATTTTGAATTAGTTCGGAGCTTTTCACGCCGCGAGACACCTCGACGCCGCTACTCACATCCACCGCAAACGGACGAACTGCCCTAATCGCTTCGGCCACATTTGCAGCAGTCAAGCCACCAGACAAAACGAGGGCTGGAGCGCGCCCGCTTTGAGTGTTTGGTGTGTTGATGAGCTGCCAATTAAATGTCTTTCCGCTGCCGCCATGACCGGCACTCGGCGTATCCAGAAGGATCGCGGCGGCAGAGGCGTATTGCTGTTCTGATTGTAATAAATTGAACGTCGCATCCACCGCTACCGCTTTCAAATACGGGCGACCGAAGCTGGCGCAAAAGGCTTCTGGCTCCTGGCCGTGAAATTGCAACAGGTCGATTCTGGCCGCAGACACCGCGTTATCGACCTCCTGCCGCGTTGGATTGACGAACAGTGCGACGGTGGAAACGAAAGCCGGAACATGGCGCGTGAGTTCGGCGCAAAGCGAAACCGTGATCGCGCGGACGCTGGGCGCGTAGAGGACAAATCCCAACGCGTCTGCCCCCGCATTGATCGCGATATCAACGTGCTTTTGTTCACGCAGTCCGCAAATTTTGATGCGTGTACGTGCCATCGGGGCAGAAGAATTTAGAGACACGGATCGACGAACGCTTCGGGTAATGCAAAGCGGTTATCGTACTCAATCCCGGCGAGATACAGACCATCCGGCGAAAACGTAGGCGCGGCGAGCGTGCGATCTTTTTGCGCGATCAGGGTTTTCAGCCAACTGCTCGGCTGGCGAGCATTGCCAATGTAGACCAGCGCGCCGACAATGTTGCGGATCATGTGATGCAGAAAGGCATCGGCATGAAAATCAAGGCGCAACACGTTGCCGCGCTGCGTGACCTTTGCCGAATAGATTGTTTTGATGGGCGATTTCGCCTGACATTCGGACGCACGAAAGCTCGTAAAGTCATGCTTGCCCCAGAGCGCTGGTAATGCCGCTTCGATGCGAGAAATGTCCAGCGGCCAGTGCGTCCAACCCACTAATCCACGATTTAACCCGGGCCGATGTGGCTGAGAGGCGAGCAGGTATACGTAGCGCCGCGAAGTTGCCGCAAAGCGAGCGTGAAATTCATCATCAACGGGCACAGCCCAGCGAATGGAGACGTCGTCCGGCAAATACTGATTTCCGCCGCGCACCCAAGCGATGGGTTCGCGGGCGACGTCGGTTTCAAAATGTACGACTTGCAGAGATGCGTGAACGCCGGTGTCAGTGCGGCCCGCAGCGATAACGCTGATCGGCGTCATTGCGATTTTGGAGAGCGCTTCTTCCAGCTTTTGCTGCACCGAAGGCTGGCCGACTTGTCGTTGCCAACCGCAGTAAGCAACGCCACGATACTCAAGCCCAAGCGCCCAGCGCTGCGGAGTTTTCTCCGCTGGCTGGGG
>JBBRGY010000264.1:0-4991 GCA_038223495.1 Burkholderiales bacterium
TTTGGTACTGGCGATTCTGGTGGTCGCGGTGCTTGGCCCGAGCTTGACCAACACCATTGTTGCCGTGACGATTGTTTATCTGCCTCGATACGTACGACTCGTGAGGGCCTCGGCGCTGACTGAATTAGGTAAGGACTACGTGACTGCCGCACGCGTGGCGGGTGTGGGTCCGTGGCGTTTGATGTTCACTACCGTGCTGCCGAATTGTTTGTCGCCTCTCATTGTGCAGGCAGCGCTCGGCGTTTCTGACGCCATTCTTGAAGCGGCGGCGCTAGGTTTTCTCGGCTTGGGCGCGCAGCCACCGACGGCCGAATGGGGCACCATGCTGGCTGATGCGCGCGAATTTATTCGATCGGACCCTTGGCTGGTGACGCTCCCTGGCATCGCAATTTTGATTACCGTGGTGTCGATCAATCTCGCGGGCGATGGCTTGCGCGACGCGCTTGATCCGAAGATGCGGCGTTCATAACCATGAGCGCGCCGCTACTCGATATTCGCGGTCTCACCGTGAGCTTCGCTACCAAGCGTGGCGCTTTCACGGCCGTGGATAGCGTTGACATTGGCGTCGAGCGAGACGAAGTGCTCGCCATCGTTGGCGAATCCGGCTCTGGCAAATCCGTTGCGATGCTCGCGATCATGGGCTTGCTGCCATGGACCGCGAAGGTCACGGCGGAGCGCATGTGTTTCGACGGGCAAGAGCTGACGGCATTGACGCCAAGGCAACGCCGGGCGCTGATCGGTCGTGACATAGCCATGGTGTTTCAGGAGCCGATGAGCTCATTGAATCCGTGCTTTACGGTCGGTTATCAGATCGGCGAAGCTTTGGCCACGCATTTGAAGTTTGATCGCAAGGCGCGGCGACAGCGCGTTATTGAGCTTTTGGAGCAGGTAGGAATTCCTGACGCGCCTAGCCGCATTAGTTCCTTCCCGCATCAACTTTCAGGTGGTATGTGTCAACGCGTGATGATCGCGATGGCACTGGCATGCAAGCCAAGACTATTGATCGCGGATGAGCCAACTACCGCGCTTGATGTGACCATTCAAGCGCAGATCCTGGATTTGCTGTTAAGTCTCAAGCGTGAAACGGGCATGGCGCTTGTTCTCATCACTCACGATCTTGGCGTCGTCGGTGAAACCGCGGATCGCGTCATCGTGCAATATGCCGGACGACAAGTCGAGACTGCAACGGTAACCGATTTGTTTGCCGATCCGCATCATCCGTACACAGCAGCGCTGCTCGCTGCTTTGCCCGAACACGCGGCTAGTCGCGAAGGTCGTTTGGCTGCGATTCCGGGAATGGTGCCGGGTCAGTTTGATCGTCCACCCGGTTGTGTATTTGCCCCCCGATGCGCGTTCGTACAGACACGCTGTTCGATTGCACCCTCGCGTGCACCGGCCGAATTGGGCGATGCGCTGTGTCATACCCCGCTCCGCAGTGGGGTGCCGACATGATTGAATTGGCGGAAAAGGTAGACGTGAATAGCGCGGTGACACCCGTGTTAGTCGCGGAAAATTTGCAAAGGCATTACACCGTACGTCGCGGACTGTTTGCGGCACCAGCAGTGGTGCGTGCGCTTTCGGGCGTATCGCTCTCATTGCAACCTGGCAGAACCCTCGCCGTTGTCGGCGAATCTGGCTGCGGCAAGAGTACGCTCGCGCGCCTGTTGACAATGATCGAGCAGCCCACTGAAGGAACGCTGAAGATCGAGGGTAGGGACGCGTCAACGCCAGACGCACAGCGCGCGCTGCGCCGACAAGTACAAATCGTTTTTCAAAATCCGTACGGTTCGCTGAATCCTCGGCAAACAGTGGGCGACGCGTTGATGGAGCCGTTGCTGGTGAACGGCGTCGGCGATGCCACGGAGCGTGAAAGCGCCGCGCGCGAAATGTTGCGTCAAGTTGGCCTTCGCGAGGAGCATTTCGCGCGATATCCACATATGTTTTCTGGTGGGCAGCGTCAGCGCATTGCCATTGCTCGCGCCCTGATGCTAAAGCCGAAAGTGTTGGTGCTGGACGAACCGGTGTCGGCGCTCGATGTCTCGATCCGCGCGCAGGTGTTGAATCTGCTCGTGGATTTGCAACAAGCGCTGGGCGTGGCCTATGTTTTCATTTCGCATGACTTGGGTGTCGTGCGTTACATGGCCGACGAAGTCATGGTGATGTATCTGGGCAAAGTGGTTGAGCAAGGTTCGCGAGACGCCGTGTTCGATAGCCCGCAACATCCGTACACGCAGGCGCTCTTGTCCGCGACACCGACGGTAGATAAAGCGGCCCGGCGAAACCGGATCATTTTGAAAGGTGAGTTACCGTCTCCAATCTCGCCGCCGAGTGGCTGCGCATTTCACACCCGCTGCCCCATCGCAATGCCGCGTTGCAAAGTCGAAGCGCCGCTGCTCGAAATCAGCGCAGGACGTGCGGTCGCGTGTTTCGCGGTCAACAAAACGCTCTAAATTTTTTGGTTCCCATGCTGTGCAAAGCCTACCTACAATAGGCGCAGGAGGAACCATGACCGATTCAGCAGCGACCAAGCCTTGGCTTAAGGAATACCCGTCTTCTATCCCGGCGGAAATCGATATCAGCGCCTACGCCAATCTCGCGGAAATGATTGAGAAAGCGCTGACCCAATACGCAGATCGCGTCGCCTTTCATTGCAGCGGCACAGACATCACCTATCGTGAGCTGGATCGGCTGAGCACGGCTTTTGCGGTTCATCTCGCGCAGCACGGCTTCTCAAAGGGTGATCGCTTCGCCCTCATGATGCCGAACATCCTGCAATACCCAATCGCCCTCATGGGATGCCTGCGATTGGGGCTCATCGTAGTGAATTGCAATCCGCTTTACACGCCCCGCGAACTGGAACATCAGCTGAAAGATTCTGGCGCGAAGGGCATTCTCGTGATTGAGAATTTTGCGAGTGTTCTCGTTGAAGTGATTGACAAGACCGACGTCAAGCATGTGGTTGTGACGGGACTGGGTGATCGCTTGAGTTGGTGGAAAGGCCCCGGTCTGAACTTCCTGGTTCGGCATGTCGCGAAACTCGTACCGGAGTTTAAGTTCGCTTCTGCGATCCGCTTTAACGCTGCATTATCGGAAGGCGCGAGCGGAACGTTCAATCGCGAACCCATTGGTCTCGACGACGTCGCGTTCCTGCAGTACACGGGCGGCACGACGGGCGTGTCCAAAGGCGCTGTACTCACGCATCGCAATATCGTCGCCAACGTACTTCAGTCGCGAGCATGGCTGTTTGGCTTTCAACAGGATGATCGGGCGGAATGCATTGTGGCGGCGCTGCCGCTCTATCACATCTTTGCGCTGACAGCCTGCACGTTCGTCTACGTAACGACGGGTGCAAAAGTAGTGCTGGTGACCAACCCGCGCGACGTCCCCGCATTTGTGCGCACGCTCGCTGCGCATAAGTTCACGGTGCTTCCGGGCGTCAATACGTTGTTTACGGCACTCATGAATCACGAAGATTTTGCCAAGCTGGATTTCAGCACGCTGCGGTACGGTTTGGGCGGCGGGATGGCGGTGCAACGGGCGACAGCAGACGAATGGCATCGTGTCACAGGGACGCCACTGATTGAGGCGTACGGCCTGACTGAAACGTCCCCCGGTGCGACGATCAATCCCATTTCAGATGGCGGCTACAACGCCTCGATTGGTTTGCCGATTTCGTCTACCGAGGTCCGGCTGCGGCTTGACGATGGCGCATGGGTTCCGTTGAATGACCATGAGACACCTGGCGAGATTTGTGTGCGAGGCCCGCAGGTTATGCAGGGCTACTACAACCGACCCGATGAAACGGCGAAAGTGCTCGATGCTGAGGGCTGGCTGTCTACAGGTGATGTCGGCAAGATGGACGCGCGCGGCTTTTTCTACATAGTTGATCGTAAGAAGGACATGATTCTGGTGTCGGGATTCAATGTCTATCCGAATGAAGTCGAAGGCGTCGTTGCCATGCATCCCGGAGTGCTGGAAGTCGCGGCTGTGGGCGTTCCAGACGGCAAGTCGGGCGAAGTCGTAAAAGTTTTTGTAGTACGTAAGGATGCTTCTTTGACCTCGCCGCAAGTCATGGCGCATTGCCGCGAGAACTTGACCGGGTACAAACTTCCAAAGTACATCGAATTTCGCAACGAATTGCCAAAAACCAACGTTGGCAAGATTCTCCGTCGCGAACTGCGAGATGAAGAACTTCGTCGCAAGGACGCCGCATAGAAAAGTAGCGGAAATCGTGGATAACAACTTTTTGATGAGAGTAATGTATTACTTGGGGTAAAACGTCAATATCGACAAAGTCGACATTCGGTCTTTTGCCTCCGTAGCCCCTGTGTAGCCAAGAATCTGTAAAAAAGTTGTTTCGCGATGTCTGCCGCTCGAAATCGAGCTGAAGTTCAAATAAATTTCAACTATTTCGTATTGCTTTAATCGGTGCGGCTTGTAGCCATGTGATGCCTAAAAAAACGTCAACTTTGTAGGCGGTTTTAGATGTTTATCGTTGGGCACGAGTTGCGTGAAGTAAAAATGGGTGGCATAATTTCTGTCTTCGCTGATGAAACACATTGATTGCAGCGATTGACGGGACGGCAACGAGCGAAGCGAATTGCGGTTTAAGTTGATCGAAGTAAGTGTTGAGTTGGCAGAAGCCGCAGGCGCGGGGTGGAGCAGTCTGGCAGCTCGTCGGGCTCATAACCCGAAGGTCGAAGGTTCAAATCCTTCCCCCGCAACCAATTCGGTTGTGGAAGCGCCAAACGGATGAGAGAAATAATTTGCGAGGCATTAGAATAAATGCCCCGGAAATGATTTCTCTCGAAATTGCTGGAAGGTAATTTCGGGGTGCTGCGAAAGCGGCAAAGCTTTGCAAGAAGCGGCGGAGAAATCAATGCTCTTTAAGAATTAAGACAACCGAAACGTGTAGGCACTTCGGGAATTAGCTGACCTCTCTAGGGCTCGGCGAGTTTTGAGGTGCACACACGAGATGGAGAGATGTTTGA
>JBBRGY010000265.1:0-4982 GCA_038223495.1 Burkholderiales bacterium
ATGTACAGGCCATCTCCAAGCATGTCCCGCTGCGCCCCATCCTCACTGAACAAGAATATGACATGGCGGTCGCATCGATGAATCGCCTTCTGGATGCTGGCGCGGCTGACGAAGCGCATCAACTAGCAGATGTCGTTGCGACGCTCGGTGAATTGATCGGCGACTATGACGCCCTGCATTACCCCGCCGCAGAGGTTGCTCCGAGGGAGGTGCTCCGTAAGCTCATGGATCAGGATGGTCTCGCGCAAAGCGAATTGGCGCAAGAACTAGGCACGCAAGGCGTCGTCTCAGAAATCCTGAGCGGCAAGCGAGAAATGAATCTGCGCCAAATGCGCGCTCTGGCAATCCGCTTTGCTGTTCCGGTGGCAGCGTTTGTGGGTGGTGCAAGTGTTGTCGTGGAGTAAAGCCGTCATGCTCACCACGAAGCGTAGGTCAGCTTTCAGCTTTCAGCTGGAATGACCAATACACAGGGGCTAGTTGCGCATTTTGGACATAGTCGAAAATCGACAAATTGTCGGTTTAGCCCAGGCGGAATAGAATTTTGGCGGAAAAGCTGAATGTTTTGGGCTGCAGCGATTTCGTAAATAATTTAACCTGGCCCTCATCAACCTCGACGAAACCAGCACCGCCAAAATGGGCTACCTGGTCGAAATTAAAGCATGCCGTCCATTCTCCAAGACCAAGTGCTGAACTGTGTCGCGAGTGGTGGAAAAAGCTTAAGTTTTTCTAGTGTGAATTGAAAGGCAGTGTCGGTTGCCTTTTTTCTTGTTCAGGCGCCTCTTCATGTGTAGGCACACGTGATGTTTGGCGGCCCGAGTGGGGATCAGCTTTTTGCTGAAATCCCCATTAGAAATGGGCTAAATGCGTATTACGGCAATTGTCGATATTTTACAAATTGATCGTCTAGCCCTTGTGTATAGGGGCTTTTCGAGAAAAGACGTTGCTGTATTGCAAGACCCAACTGATGCGCCGCGACAATTTTCGTGAGTTTTATCCGTGCGCGATAGATCAGATTCGGTCGGTAACTAGGCGATGACAGTTGGCATGATCAATCCAGCCACAGTTGATGAGCATCAGGAGGCTGCATCCTACCTGCTTAGGTGTGGGGCAGAAAAAATTCTTTACACAGAATGCCAATGGGGGTGTAGCCTGTTGGGGGTGGTTGACGACCTCGGGCAACTCTGGACAAAGGCGTGGTTTTTAGGGTGCCACGGTGGAAGGTCGCGACGCGCAGGCGGTTTCGAAACCGCTATTCATAATCAGAGAACTATTGGGGGTAACGTATGAAAATAGAGCGTATTCCATTTTTTGCACGGGAAGCATTGCCGCTGGGGATGGCGGTTGTTTCGATAGTCGCGTCGATGTTTGTGTCATCGGCGGCTCAGGCGGCATCCATCACTGTTAACAGCATTGCCGATGACGTATTCATTAATGCGACGGGGCTCACATTCTCGGATGCGGCGTATACCGTTCCCGTCTCGCCCGCTTATTGCACGTTGCGCATGGCGATCTCTTCCGCCAACCGTGACGCAGCCACGGGCGGCTGTACTGCAGGCAGCGGTAACGACAACATTACCTTCTCGGTTCCGGCCAACAGCACGATCACCCTCGCGCAGGTGGCGATGGATCTAGCACCGTTCGCGCTTGTTCCACCGGCGACGCTATCGTGGTTGCTGTACTCAACCGGTAACGTAATCATCACTGGGCCTGGCAGCGCTCTGCTTACCGTCAACGGAGGTGGACTCGGTGCCGGGACGATTGGCTTGCGTACGCTGGTCGTCAGTAACAACGACGGGTTGGTCGATGCACCAGCAACGATCACCGGGGTCTCATTCAAGGAAGGTCGAAACGTCGGCGGTGGTGGCGGATGCGTCTTCTCTCGCGAATCATTGGCGCTCACTGATGTTCGCTTTGAAGGCTGTGAGGCCGTGGGCAATGCCGCCAGCACGGTAGGCGGCGGCGCGCTCGCCATGGGCGTTACCGGTGTTTCCGACGCTAGACCTAATGCGACGCTCAGCAACGTTAAGTTCATCGGTAACCGCGCGGTTCATGGCTCTGCGGTGGCGGCTAGCACGAGCTGCTGCGGCGCTGCAACTTTCGGGGGCGGCGGCCTCCTGATGGGGTCGGTGACCATTGCCGATACTCAATTTATCGGCAATGTTGCCGAAAACCACGGCGCCCTGCGAATCGCCAACGGAGGTTCCGCCACGATCACCAACACACAGTTTGTGACCAACGCCGCCACGACCGGCAGCAACGGTGCTTTCCAAATCACGGGCATGTCCGGCACGGTGACGTTGAATGGCGGCGGTGCGATTGGCAACTCCGCCGCCGCTCGCCGTGGCGGGGGCAGCATCATTACTGTCGGCTCTGCGGTTTCCTCGGGCGATGCAATTTCAGTTTCCAACTGGTCGTTTATTGGCAATGCGGCCGGGGCGGACATCGGCGGGCTCGACATCCTGACCGACACGTTTGACGGCAGCGGCGCCTGCCAGTACGCTCAGCTCAAGGACGTGCGGCTAACCAATGTCTACTTCGAAAGAAACTTTGCAAAAACGTCACGCGGCGGTTTCCGTATCGGCTGTAGCGGCAACGCGGCGTTGTCGGGTGTCGAGATGACCCTTAATGAGGCCGGTGACACATCGCCCGTTGGCGGCGGTAACGGTGCTGGTCAAATTTACGACGTCGGCGCGCTGACGATGGACAACATTCGCATGGTTGGCAACAAGACACTCGGGGGCGTCATAACACCACCTGCAACGCAGAATGGGGGCTATGCTGTGTTCACTGTCAACGGGCCACCGTTCGCCTCACCGTCGCTAACTTACCCGCTTGCACACAGCTTCACCGGTTCTCGCTTCCTCGTTAAAGACAATTTCGCGACGGAAAACGAGATACTTTCACTTCGACCCAATGGTGCAGGCCGCAACTACAGCTTGAGCGATTCGTCGTTTGTGGGTAATCGGGCCAAGGGCATTCCTGGGCTCTTTCTCAACGCAACCGGCAATTACGCGGTCACCAACAGTACTTTTTCTGGGAACGTAGCGATCGCCGGTGCCGGACCACTATTCCTGAACACACACGCCGATTCGGGAACCAACTCGTTCTTGCTCAGGGGCATCACCATAGCCAGAAACGGGCCGAACGCGAATGCGATTAGCTTTGGCGCGTTCTCACCGACTGGCGGTGCAACCACTTCCAACGCTACAGTCGCCGTGTCTAACGCAATCCTTGGACAATTCAGTTTCGGTAACGGAGTCCAGCCCCTGTTTGTTCCCGTACTTCCAAACGTAACGTACACCTTTACAAACTCGGTAGTCGAAAACGGTGCAGGTCTGCCAGCGGGAACCTGCGGTGCCAACGGCGTAATTTGCAACGTCGACGCCAAGCTTGAGGGGCTGGCCGACAATGGGGGCAACCCACAGACCTTCACCCACGCATTGAGGCCAGGTAGTCCGGCGCTGGACGCTGGGAGTAACACGGGCGCACCCGAGTTCGACCAGCGCGGTGCCGGCTTCTCGCGTATCGTCAATGGCTCGGTTGACATTGGCGCTTTCGAGTCGCCAACGCTCGCCACCTTGCTGCCGTGCAAACTTGACATGGATGGTGACAATCAGGTGAGCGCGACGCGCGAGGGTCTGGTCTTGTTGCGCTCGATGCTGGGCTTTGGCGCAGCGGCGGCAGTCAGCGGAACCGGCATTTCGCAATCTCAGTGGGACGCCTCGCGAAACAACCTGAATGCCAATTGCGGCACAAACTTCTCGCCTTAGGCCACAACCGATCCCATAATCCGCCTATAGTAAATTGCAGATTCCTTCCCTACGCTGGGGAAGGTGGCGTCAAGAGTGAAGTGCAACAAAGGGCTATTGAATCAGCACCTGCTTGAAGGCCAGCTCACAAATCTTGGCGAGACCGAGTAGGCTGACGAAGACTTCCGTCGGCGTTTGGTAGTCCAACACCCGACTTGGACGACTGTTGAGATTGAACGCGATGGCGTTTAGCTCGTCTTGCGTAACAATGGATAAATCGGTGCATTTGGGCAGGAACTGCCGAATTACCCCTTTGTATTTTCGTTGGTATCGCGCTGCCATAGTAGTAGCTGAGCCGGGTGGAGTGGGCCATGCCCGCGCACTGGGTAGCATGGAACGAATACTGTTGTAATACACGACCCGAGTTCGTGGTCTTGGGCGCGGGCCGCCCACCCTTAAGAACTAAATCTAAAAATAGGCTTTGACTCCCACGCTTTGTCATGCCATAATAATTGGCTAAGCGCTGCAAAAGTCAGGCATCTGAGTGATTCAGTAGCCGCGCAGCGCCTAAAAACAGTGCCCAATCGTTTCTGGTTCGATCAACGCGATCGAGTCATTGGCGGGGCCCCAAGACTGCTCGGAGCCTTTTGAAATCAGGCTTCGAGGTAAGTTGGAGAGAAAGAAAATATGATTCAAATGCAGTCGATGCTCGACGTCGCCGATAACACGGGCGCTCGTCGCGTCATGTGTTTCAAGGTGCTGGGCGGGTCGAAGCGACGCTATGCCAGCATTGGTGATGTGATTAAAGTCAGCATCAAGGATGCGCAGCCACGCGGTCGCGTCAAAAAAGGCGAGGTTTATAACGCGGTGGTTGTTCGCACTGCTAAAGGCATTCGTCGTAGTGATGGTTCGTTGATCAAGTTTGACAACAACGCCGTCGTGATTCTCAACGCAAAGCTCGAGCCTATTGGCACCCGCATCTTTGGACCGGTGACGCGCGAATTGCGCACTGAAAAGTTCATGAAGATCGTGTCGCTGGCGCCCGAAGTTCTTTAAGCCGGGGCGAGACAAAAATGCAAAAAATTCGCAAAGGCGATACGGTTGTTGTGACAACCGGTCGCGATAAAGGCAAGCGCGGCGAAGTCGTGCGCGTGTTTGATGGTTCGATACTCGTTACGGGCATCAACCAGGTCAAGCGCGCTGTGAAGCCAAACCCCATGAAAAACGAAGTGG
>JBBRGY010000266.1:0-4979 GCA_038223495.1 Burkholderiales bacterium
CTGCAGATCTGCCCTGCCAGCAGCCTGCGCCATCGCCCCTGCAGGTAGCGCAAGTACGCTGCATGCGGCTCCCAGAACCAGGCTCAGGAAGACCCAGCGTCCGGTATATCCCATTTCGCCGGTCCATGCGTACAAAAACACAGGGGCAACCGCTAACGGCGCGATCATGAAAATCAAGACAGCCGTGGCCGCCCATTCCGTAACCTTTTGATAGCGTTGCCACAGTTCAGGCCGATCCGTTTGACCAATTGAAGCGGTCGCGAGAAAGGAATCTATTCCGCTCGCCGGGATACTCCTAAGCGCCAGCACACTGCGGTTGCCCACTTCGTACGGGGCCACCGCCCATAACCCCAAGAAGCTCGCAATGAGAAACTTATCGAACTGATAGCTGACAACTTGCGCTAAATCGTAGACCTGAAGCTTGAGGCCATGGCTGCAAAGCTCGCGCATGCTGTTAAGGCTTGGCAGTACGACGGCACTGACGCGGAAATAGATCCGACTGGAAATCGCGAAAATGACCGCAAGCACCAGCAACTGCGCCGTCCAGAAGGCAATCAGTGTGATGTCCAGGCGTTGCGTCCAGATCGCCGCGACGGCTGCCGCACCGTTGGACACGAAAGACTGGACGAAGGACGCCAGCGCAAGCGCACCGAACCGACGCGCCGCATTCAAGGTGTGGGAGCCGAACTGCAGTAGCGCACGCAGCGCTACGGCCCCATATACAAACTCGATCAGGCGGGCAGCATCGAACAGGCTGGTGTCAGGAACGCGCAGCAGCCGCGCAAGTGGCTCCGCAAACCAGAACAGAGGCAGGGCGCCGACCGAGAATGCCAGTACAAGGATCGCCACAACATTATTCCGGACAGCGGCGACCTGCGGCCAACTGCCCTGCTCCATCAGCGGCGCGACCTGCTTGACGTAAGTGAGCGCCATACCCATTTCTAGCAGCGTAAAAGCAACGCTAATCGCAAGCAAGAGCGCCCAAGCCGCAAAGCCATTGCCGCCCAGGTAGTGGATGAGCACCGGAATAACGCACAGCCCCAGCGCCATGTTGGCGATGCGAGCAGACACAAGCAGCGCCGAAGTGCCCGCCACACTGCGCGGCTCGCTAAATATTCGCAGGTTCATCCCGGCGAGCTAACAGCTAACCGTTGACGCGAAATGAATATCGTGTGGGCGAGCGTCAGCCCCAGCAAGAAATTTGCGGGGAACACTTCAGTGATATTGATGGCCAGACTCGAGATGGCGAACACCAGATACGCGGGTCGCGCGGCGCGATCCCGCAAAAATGCCCACCCCAGCATGCCGTAAAACAACAAAATTCCAACAGCACCGAGCTGGGTAAGCAGCACCGTAACGGTGGAATCAGCGGCGAACTTTTCGCCATCGGCCCCCGGCGGTAGTGGCGCAGGCACTGTGCTAGACAGATTCAATGCCGTGTTGGTGCCGAAACCTACTCCGCGCCCCACCACAAGGTCGGTCGCGCTCGTTGATTGCAACAGCTCGCCGAACCTGCCCAATCGACCGTCAGACCCCAGAACAGAATTGTAGATATCGGGGCGATGGGTGAGTTCTGGCAATTTCGCCGTTAGTGTGATCGCCAGCACCCCTAAAGCCACGGCCATCACCCCCCGTCGAAGCCCGCTCATGCTCCCCAACGCGAGCATGCCCAGCAACCCCAAAAGCGCAAACAGGCCAGTGCCGGACCCGCTCGCCAACAATAGGAGGCCAACCATCACCAGAAGCGGCCAAAAGTACGATCTAGATGAAGAGAAGGAACAGTAAAACGCCAGCGCCACTACGGCGAAAACGCCGAGACTGTTGGACAGCACCATCGTGCCCGCGCCGCGAAACGAATTAGGACAATACCGCAACGGTATTCCGAAAATAAACTCGAACCCGACGAGCACCGTTTGAATCGCCAGCATTAAGGCGACGCACCACGCAAAACTCTGCATCCGGCTGGCAGCCCAGCCACCCAGGAGAGCGACTCCCAGAAACGCGAACGAACGGAGCCCAAGCAAGGCGAACACAAAGCCCCAGAGCATCACCGAAATCAGAAACCCGATACTCACACTCACCGCCAGCAACACGATGGGCGAAATCGCAGTCAAACGCGGCGGGCGAGACTTAGTCGCCCCAACAACAAAAAGCGACAGGATCACAAACCCGGCGAACAAGGCGTCTTTGAACACCTTGAGTACGCGTTCGTAGCCCACGGTGTCATACACGTAGCGTCGGCTTAGCAGAGGCACTGCAGCGGCGGGGTCGTTCGGCGCAGCTTCAGTGAACGATGGATTCTGCTTGCACTTGCTTGGGAACACGAGCGAAGGCTCGCCCGCCCCCGGTACTGCGCAATAACTGCCGATGAACGATTCATAGCTTCGATGATCGAGCAACCCCAATCGTTTGAGATAACTTGACGCACCATTGGCGAGCACGGCAAGAAACAGCCCGACGCAAATCAGGGTGATCCATCGCGCGTGCTTCATCTCAGCGCCCCTGTGCTTCCGAGCGCGTCCTTGGAGGCGTACTTATGCGTTGCGGTTGTGCGCGACGATAGGCAAAAGGAAACGGACCATGGACCCGCAGGCGAACGGCCAAGCAGAGGGTTCAAAACGACAACCTTAAGCAAGTGCATTGGCGAAGCGCAGACATTCCCGGCAAACATTCAGATCAACAGCTTTACTATGAAAACGTTACTTTATCGGGGCTAAACTTTGATTTTCCTTGAAGTCGACTAATGCAATTAGCTCACACTATCCCTCGTAGAATAAGGCGCGCGACGAAAAGTTACTGCCGATTTTAGTACAGAACAGTCGTTGGTCCACCGCACCGCTCATCGCCAAAAGTATGCGCTACAGATACTGCACTTGCTACGAAATTCTTGCAGCAAACACTCGAGATGCTCCCTGCGTAGGTTGCTCGAAACCCTTGTATTTGGCCAGAAGCACCTCGCCAATTTCCCAGCGAGCTTTGCCCGCGCCGATGTGTTGCCAGATGCGCGCGCCGATCGGATAGCGACTGAGGTAAGCACCGGACGGGATTCGCAGATCGCGGTTTCGCCGCCAACCCGCCGCGTCACAACTTGCGGCTGGACAGCGAGACTCTCGCACCGCTTCAGGTGTTGCGCTTTCTGATCTACTGACGTTTGAATCGATCAAAGCGCATGCCATCGTCAAGGCTGCGATGCCGATCACTCGGTCGTTGCATGGGACTCGCCCAACATCGACACGCTGGCCGCAGAACCCCTCCGCCTCGGGCGCAAGTGTCGTCATAGTTCCATCTATTTTTGACCGTTGTTGCAAAAGCACTTCCCCTACGACGGCTTCTTCGGAATCTGATGCACCCAACAGTTTATGGAAAATCGCGAGTCGGCAAAATGCGTGGAGTGATTGGCAACGGGCAATACTTCATGCGGCAACCACGACGAAAATGCGACTAGACTATCGTTTTCGATAGCGATGGCAAATGGCGGCGGCGCGGGATCAGAGACGGTCCGCAGTGGATGAAGCCGCAGTTCTCCACCGGAAAATGCCTTCGGTTCCCTGAAGAAGTAGTAAACGCAACTAATGACGCGATCCCCCGATTCCGCACGCGTAATTCCGGTAAAGGTGTCAATGTGCCGTTTGTAAAAACCGCCGTTTCCGTGTGCCACTAGCTCAATTTCCAATTTCCCCACCGCGAAAGACGGGAGACGCAAATCGCGTATCAGCTCCGAAATTTTGGCTGTAACGCGCCGCTCAATAATCGTACGGAAGTCGCCGATATTCTCAATTCGCATTGAACGCCTGATATCCGGACTCGTTTCACCGTTATGCGTTGCACCAACCGCAGTTGGCAGAAAGGCACTCTCAGACGCGGTAGCAAATTTCAGAAGCTCGTCGCAAACATCGGCGCCGAGAAAATTATTCGTTCGAACAAAGAGTGCCATGTTTTGAAGGGCTACGTGAAGCACGATAGGGTCTACGCGAACGTTGAGCCAGTGGCTATCGAATCTGCTGGGCCGAATCCAGGTTTCGATAAAAGCAGCTTCAAAGCTACACGGACCTTAGGGTTAGATGGAAGCCGCAGTAATTCTTGAAATTGACTTTAGGGAAATGGCGCGCTCTCCTGTCTGTTTGGAAGACCGTTTTTATAAGCGCTGTTAGGATTGTGGTGTACCCCAATCAACCAGCAATACTAGCGCCGTGCGCACGAGGTCACTGGTCTGCCATCAAGAGCGTCGATTGCCGCAAGGTAACGAGAATCCCGAACATAGCCACAGATGGTCGATGGTGTGGTTGATCTTGATTAAGACTCTCCATGTCTCCGTTTAAGCAAGCAGTCGGTAAACACGAAGTCGCTTATGACGCGAAGGTTAACGAAAACGCCGTATGAGGATACCTGTTCAACTTACGCTAAGCGATTGTTAGACCAGTAGCTTTGAACGCCTACCAGTACCGCGCTCTGCCAGGGTCGAAGGGGTCTCGGAAATAAAAAAGCTAAACGCACTGAGTAACCACGGCAGCCTAAGCAGCGCCGAGCGCATTTGACCCGTGAAACTTAAATTCGGTCGGGGACCGCAGTGTTAGTGCCGCAATTGATCTAACTCGGCATAGTCAACTGCAAAGTAACCATTGGTACCTGTGACAACCGCAGACGGTAGGATCGGCAGCACGTCCTGCGCCATGACCCCCAAGTAAGTGCCCTCGCCGCACGTGGCCTTAAATTCCGGCTTATAGTCAAACAGATATAGCGCAATACCTTCACTGTAATTGCCGACACGCCGAATATTGTGCTTTAGGCGAACGTCTGAGGGAGGACAAGGCTTCCTAGTAGCCTGGGGGGTGCAATTAGGCTGAGTATTGTTTTCAGCAGACAGCCCAGTACCCGACTGGGTGAGATCACAGATCAGCCCATGGCATACCAAAGTGGGCGTCTTGTAACCACGCCTTGGCTGAGATAACTCAACTTGCTGGTGGGCTTGGTCGTTTTGC
>JBBRGY010000267.1:0-4974 GCA_038223495.1 Burkholderiales bacterium
CGATCAGCAGGTTGCGCCGTACGGCCATCTAGCAGGCGGCTCGCAGAGCGAATTGGCAAAGGAAACTGCGCGATCAACTCAGGCGGCAGCGCATAGTCGAAATCGGTGAGAGTAAAGGTACGTGTGTGGGGCACTTGACTGGCGCTCCATAGAAAGTTGTGGCTGTCATTCCCGCGAAGGGAGGAATCGGAACCTAGAACGGCACCGAGCACTCCACTGAGTCGCTACGAATTCGTTCGGCCTGGGTTCCCGCCTTCGCGGGAACGACATTTTTGCTTGGTAGTCCGAATTGTATTCGGCAACAAATGCGCAACCGCGACGGCTACTTTTTTGGCTCTGCAGGTGGTGGCGTTGGCAACGAGCGCACTGTGCCAATCTCGACAGAGCTACTCTGACTAGTCACCGACCGCAGCGCGGATGTCTCGACGAATCGCTCCACATGCGCAGCGAGTTGCTCCGGCGTGAACGCGGCCATCACGTCCAGTGCCGTCGAATCCTTGTTGACTATTTTGCGAAAGTCGTAACGCGATTCTGACTTGATGACTTTCAGGGTTTTGGCGTCAAGCGTGGTCACTTGTACGTAAAAAAACGGCGCGACGAATCGACGCGATCGCGTGCTTTCACGATCCGTGTCCTCCACCGATTCCGCTATCGCCGCACCTTCATCCAGTCCTTCGGACAGCGGACCTAACGGCTGAACGTACACCCCAATGCCAGCCAGCTTGCTGCCCATGCCGCGACGCTCGGCCATCAGCCACTTCGGCACGACCACGATGATCTGATCCCAGTCTTTGCGCGCCGGGTTGGTCTCCATCAAATCGAGTACACGCTTCATCATTAGCGCCTCGCGATCCTGCGGCAAGGCGGCCTCAATCGTCGCGTCCGTGCGCACAGCGAGAAACACGCGATTGGAATCGGGATATTCCGCCGCAACCGCACGATCCAGTCCGCGCAATACGGCGTGATTTAACGCTTGGCCGGGCACCGTCAATGATTGGCGCGTGAAATTTTCGAGATGTGAGCCGACCTCTTCCTTTTGCCGCACCATCTGGAACTGATCGCCCACGGCTGAAACCAACGCGAAGGTCTTTCCAGTTGCCGGTGCGACTACAGTTGCGTTTGCGCTTGCCGCTGGAGCGACGGTCGGGGTCGCCGATGGTGGCGGCGTCACAGGATTCGATGCCTGCGCGTGCGCCGCCGACATCGTGCTCAACGCCAACAACACCGCGACTGCACTGACTGCGCAGCGAGCGCGCCTAAAGGCGTGCGGGATAGATGAGTGTTGCATGGCGTCTTTCTGTTGTGTGGCGTGTGCCGTTTTCAATGGTTGCCAGTGTCGGAGAACCCAATGCCAAATGCATCTTGGGTGCGACGAATCGCCGTTAGGACGCCGCCAACCGCAGATAAGTTGCTCAAATTCGTCATCTTTCGGGCCGAACGCGAAACCCTCACAAATGGAAACCTGCCAGCTGAGCACACGTTCGGCATAGACCCCAGAAGTGACCCGCTTACGTTGAGACAGAGCATCCCGAGGCGGTTCCTTACAGAGGCGCCCCCCCCTAAATTGAGTTCATGTGGGTCATCAGCTTTCGTGTGATATGACCCACATGCAGGGGATAGGTAGATTTTTTACGGAAGTCGACTTTGTCCGTTTATGACCGCTAGCCCTTGATCTATAGTCATTTTCTAGTGAAGTTGTACTGCTTAAACTGGAGCGAGCTTTTGACTTGCGGCAGTGTGACCAGTTTACTTTACACGCAAACTGTAAACATTACTTGACAGTCGTGTTTTGCTCCGTACAATCCCGTGAAGGGCGTCGCTTCTGATTGATCAGGCGCGGCGACAACGCAGCAAAGCTAAGGGGATAACGATGCCGCAGACTTTGGACTACAACGGGCAATTTGGTGAACGACTGGCGGCATTAAAGCGCGAAGGTCGTTACCGAGTGTTCACCGAACTGGTGCGACCCGCAGGAGAGTTTCCGCGTGTACGCTGGCATTCGGAGAACGGCAGCCGTCAAGTCGTCGTCTGGTGCTCCAACGATTATTTGGGCATGGGTCATCACCCAAGCGTGCGCCGCGGCATGCGCGCGGCGATTGATGAGGGCGCGACCGGCGCTGGCGGCACGCGAAACATTGGCGGCACCAATAGCCGTCACATCGAATTAGAGCGTTTGCTGGCTGAACTGCACGGCAAAGAAGCGGCGCTTACGTTTGCATCGGGCTACACGGCAAATCTGGCCTGTCTTTCGGTGCTTGGCTCCATCTTGCCAAATACCGTCATCCTCTCCGATGGCGACAACCATAATTCAATGATTGAAGGCATCCGGCGCTCGGGCGCGGACAAGCTCGTCTTCAAACATAACTGCATGAAGGATCTGGAGGCAAAGCTCGCCGCCATTCCTCCGGGCCAACCGAAGCTGATTGCGTTTGAAAGCGTCTATTCGATGAGCGGCAACATTTCGCCCATCGGCAAAGTGGTTGAGCTGGCCAAGCGCTACAACGCCATGACCTATATCGACGAAGTTCACGCGGTCGGCATGTACGGCGCGAGGGGCGGTGGCGTCTCCGAAGAGCTGGGTTTCGCCGATCAGATCGACGTGATTCAGGGCACGCTAGGCAAAGCTTACGGCGTGCAGGGTGGCTACGTCACCGGACGTGCGGAAGCCGTGGATTGCATCCGCAGCTTTGGCGCTGCCTTTATCTTTTCGACGTCGCTGGCTCCAGTGCTGGCGGCGGGAGCAATTGCCAGCGTTTCGCATTTGATGAATTCGCAGGTAGAGCGCATGGCGCAGCGCGATCGCGTTGCACGCGTCAAACGCTTGCTGACGGCTGCTGGTATTCCCGTCATGCCAAGCATGAGCCACATCGTGCCAGTGTTCGTCGGCGACGCCGTGAAGGCCAAACGCCTGTCCGATCACTTGCTCACACGTCACGGCATTTACCTGCAGCCGATCAACTATCCCACCGTACCGATTGGTACAGAGCGCCTGCGCATTACGCCAGGTCCGCTGCATACGGACACCATGGTTGATGACTTGGTAACAGCGCTTGTAGCATCTTTCCAGACGCTCGATCTGCCGCTGGTGCATGTCAGCCAACGCGAACGATTCGCTGTCGCTGCGTAGGCTTTAGAGAAGAATCCTCGGCAAAAAGCCGGACTCGTTTGAGTCCGGCTTTTTGCTTTCCAGATGCAGCAACTTTCTTGGAGAAGCACCATTTTACAGGGGCTAAGGTCGTGAATTGGCTTAGGTCGACTCTATGTCTTACGAGGCGCTATGCCCGGTGCAGAGGAACTTCCAACACAAAGTTACCGGCCGTTTCAGGTAGCGTCGGCGGTGACTTCGTGAACAAATTCGATCTGTCTCTCGAGCCTGCAATTCGGCCATATCCACGTCCAGTGTTGTCCATACAAAAAGGCGCTCAAACGAGCGCCTTTCTATGTTGGTGGTCGTAGCGAAGGCGCTACATTCCAACGGCCACCAGATCAACACGGCGCGCATCTGCGGTTGCGCTACCCACCACGAACTCAGGCTTTTTCATGTTGATACGAGCCTCTGCAACACCTGCCGCTTTGAGCGCGTCACGTACGGCGAGCGCACGCTGCTTACCCAGCTCCATGTTTAGATCAGCATTTCCCGTGCTGTCGGCGAAACCGGAAATATCGATTGTTGCGGCTGCGTTCGAAGCGAGGGCTTTGGCCGCCGTGGCAATGGCCTCTTTACCGGCTGCGTCAATGTCGTTTTTACCGGTGGAGAAGTAGATCTTGCCCAACACGTTGGCAGGCGCCGCCGCAGCCGTTGCCGCACCGGCAACCGGCGGTACCGTCACCGCGACGGTCGCGCCAATCTTCTTGAGCTCAGGATATTCAGCCAACATTTGAGCGCCGTTAAGCGGCTTGTTAACGCCCTGATGGCATGTGACACATCCCACTTTGGCCACATCGCCAAGTTGTCCTTTGCGATTATCCGGGAAGACACTTTCCAGCGGCGTCAGATAGCCATTGTTAAGGTCTCTGACCATGCGCAAGCCATGCCAAGCCGTGACGCGCTGCGGTGTGCTGGTATCCCAATTTCTGAAGCTTTGGGTGTTGTGGCAGAACGTGCAGTTAACGCCCAGTGAACTGGACATGTGCATCATCAGGCTGTAGTTCCATTCGGTATTGGCGATGCTTGCTTTGTTGCCCATCGGCGGTGATGCGTAATTCGCAGGCAACGCCGTTGCGCCTTGAATACGAACCTGTCCATCATTGGCAAGATACGATGACAGCGAATCCAGCGGCAACGACGAATAACCATTCGCCGCAACAGGGGTGTTTTGCCCATACTTCCACCCCGTGAAGCCCTTGACGGTTCCCGGATCAGCCGCTGAGTACCAAACGTCTTTCGGGATGTTGTTGCCACGGTGACAGGTGTAGCAAGTCACGCCCGTGGCGCCGACGTGTTGACCCCAGTCAGCGTTAATCTTGCCCGTCATCGCAAGCATTTTGCGAGCGACAACTTTGGTGTAGAGCGTGTCAGCGGAGAAATCTTCGCCCGCTTTGTGGCAATAGTTACAGCCTTCGTTCGGTGCAACCCAGCTCGTCATCGCAAGCATCGTGCGCGTAAATTCACCAACACTTTGGTCACCGAGTACTTGCACGTTTTTGTACAGCGCGCCCGCTTTAGGACCGTTCGGATCAGCCTGCGCGCTCGCCTCGGGCAGTGCGTTAAGCGATGCCAGCTTGACGCTTGTCCGCTTGTTGGTCAGTTCCACCATGCCGGTGCCGCGATAGCCCGTTTGCTCGGTAATCGGGCGCGGTCTTTCGCAGCCAGTGAGAACGGCTATCGCGACGAACGCAATACCCAGAGATAGTTTGATGCGACCGATCATTTCATCGCTCCTGGCAGAAGGCTAGGATCAATCACAGGCACGCTAAACGCTGGGTACATCGGCGCAACGCCGTGCTTGACCGCCCACAGATACCAGTTGTCAA
>JBBRGY010000268.1:0-4961 GCA_038223495.1 Burkholderiales bacterium
TCAATCATCAGGAACGCCGCAGCGCCCATGATGGGCGGCGTGATCTGGCCGCCGGTTGATGCAGCGGCTTCGACTGCCCCCGCAAAGTGGCGGGGATAGCCCACGCGAATCATCGCCGGAATGGTGAGCGAACCGACCGTCACGGCATTCGCCACGGACGAGCCGGAGAGCATTCCGAACATCGCCGAGCCGAACACGCTGACCTTGGCGGGACCGCCCGCATACTTGCCCGCGAACGACGACGCGACATCAAGAAACAACTGGCCCAGTCCGATGCGCGTCGCCAGCACGCCAAACAGCACAAAGTGAAACACGTAGGTGGCGACTACGCCGACGGCGATGCCGTACACGCCTTGACTCGTCAGATACTGATGGTTCACCACCTGTGACCAGGTTGCGCCTGCATGCTTAAGCAGACCCGGAAATGAAGGTCCGAACATCGCGTACGCCATGAATGCCATTGCAATGATGGGCAGCGGCCAGCCCATCGCGCGGCGCGTCGCTTCGAGCAGCAGCACGATCAAAATCGTGCCCATGACCACGTCCATCGGATCGGGGTTGCCGATGCGGAATGCGAGATCGTCAAAGACGTAGGGGATGTACAGAGCGGAGACAACCGCCGCGAGCGCGAACAGCCAGTCATAGAGCGGCAACCCAAGCGGATGATGCCAACTCGACTCGCGTTGAACACCCTCTTTTTTGTTGAACGCGAAGACCAGAAAAATTAGCCCCAGGACAAAGGCTAAATGCACGCCGCGATGCGTTGCTTCGCGCAGCAGTCCGAAGCCCGCCGTGTAGTAATGAAACGCCGACAGTGTGATCAGCAGAAACGTGACCGTCGTCAGCGCCACATTCGCCATCGGGCGGAAGCGCATCTCGCTGTCGTACTTGGTTTCCAGTTCGGCAACGGCTTTGTCGTCGATGGTGAGTGAGGTCATGTCATTCCTGCGTCGTTTGGATGTGGCTTCAGCTGCGGATTTTGGTGCACTCAGGGCCATTCCCGCTAAATCCGCTCCTACACAACAAAAGTAAAAAAGGCCGGAATATCCGGCCTTTTCTTGCTACGTAAGCGTAGTCAGTTACTTCAATAAACCGACTTCTTTGTAGAACTTCTCTGCGCCCGCATGCAACGGAATGCCTGCCCCTGCAATTGCCCCGGAGCGCACGATGGCCTTACCTTTAGCGTGACCAGCATCCAAAGCCTTGCGCGCGGCGTCGCTCCACAGTGCTTTGGTGATGTTGTAGACGAGCGTGTTGTCCTGCTTTGCACTGGTGACCCACTGTGCGCCGACGGCGAGCGTCTTCACTGCGCCTACGCCCTTGTAGGTATCGGCTGGAATGGTGTCCGCAGCGTAAAAGCCAAATTGCTTGACCAGTTTTTCGGCTTCCGGCCCAGCAATCGCGATGATGTCGATACCGCCGGTCGCCGCGAGTTCGGCAATCGCGCCTGCTGGATAACCGCCGACAAAGAAGAACGCGTCGAGCGAGTTGTCCTTGAGTTTTTCGCCCGCCGCATTCGGTTTCAGGAATTCTGCTTTGATGTCTTTCTCAGTGACGCCGTACGCCGCGAGAATGGCGCGGGCGTTGACCAGCGTGCCAGAGCCCGGCTCATCGAGCGACACCCGCTTGCCCTTGAGGTCAGCAATTGTTTTGATGTTGGCACCTTTGCGTGCCACGAGGTGAAAGCTCTCGGGATACAGGTTGGCGATCAGACGAAGATCGACGACCTTTGGCTTTCCTTCATACGTGCCGGTGCCGGTGTAGGCCCAGTAAGCCACGTCGGCTTGGGTGAAACCGGACTCTGCGCCGCCGCCAGCGATGGCGTTGATGTTGGCGACCGAACCGTTCGACGCGACGGCCGAGGCCACGAGGCCTGGAACAGCGGGTTGCGATATCGCGTTAGCAATCAAACCCCCGATGGGGTAGTAAGTGCCAGCAACGCCACCCGTGTTGATGCGGAAGAAGTTTTGCGCCGAGACGGTGGAGGCGAACAACAAGCCAGCAGTAGCCAGCAGTGCGGGAAGAAGACTACGTTTCATCAGGAATATCCTCAAAAATCGGTTAACGCGCGCTTTGAAAGGCTGACAAGTCAGTGATTGGTCAGCAACGCAGTAGCACTGATTTTATGATGGAGCCGCCCAAGCGGGCTAGCCGTGTTTTAGTTTACGGTGAATGTGTCACAGGCAAACGCAATCGAAAACGCGTCGATGCCGACGTTGATGCCGCCGGTCACACTCATAGTTGACAGCATGAGTTCCACGTTATGCCGCATACAAATATCGCGCAGGTCACGGAAAGAGGTAAGCGTTCGTATGTCCTCCAGATTGCCCGCGTAGCTTGCGCATACTGTCGGAGTCGTCAAGCCCCGCTTAACGTGATCGGACGCAATGGCGATGGTGCGATCAAGCGCTTCGGCATGACCCCGGACTTTTAGAATTGGCTCGGTGGTGCCGGCATGTCCGAGCACGATGGGCTTGATGTCCAAGGCTTGCGCCACGTTGTACGACAGCCAGCTGAGCGATCGATCACCTTTTTCGCGAGCACGTTTGTAGAGATAAAACAGGTCTTTCGGGACCATCAGCGTATGAACGTTGCTGCGCAGGTGCTCAATAGAAGCCGCCACGTCTGCGGCGGCAATACCGTTGTTTAACTGACGAACCGTTTCGGCGAGCAACACGGCCTGCCCCGTGAAGCCGGTTTCAGAATCGACCACCCAAGTCTTAAATGGTGACCGATTGCCGATGGCGCGGCGCACGCGATTGTGCATCACGGTTAGTTGCGACATCGCCGCAAGCGAGTTCATGTAGATTCGGCTGCGTCCGGCGGCGATAGTCACCTGCAGTACGAAGTCAATTTTTTCATTCAAATACGACTGAATGAAATCGCGCGATTCGTTGGGGCCGAGCGGCGTGGTTGATGCGCTGTTACCGCGTGCCGACAGGTCTTTGCGGAAGAATTCCATGGCGTCGAATTCGTTATGGGTGTCGAACAGCTCCCAATCATCGACCGACAGTTTGATCGGTAGCACGACGATATTGTTTTCTGCCAGCCACTCGCTCGGCATGTCACACGCCGCATCGACAACCACCAGCGTGCGGTCCCGATCCGATGCCGCCACGCTCGGAGCCACACGCCCCTCGTGGGTAGCGCTATGAACGCGGTCGTTCGCTGCCGTGTTGGGCGGTCGCGAGAGGGACATCGGCCCATAGGCGAAGGCATTAGAAGACTGATGGCTCATAGTGAATTTATTTACAGGGAAACAAAGGGCATACAGCGAAAACCGCTGAAAAAACAATAATTTAGGAGACGTGAAATCTCGGTGAACTACCATTGAGTGGGAGTGGATTCTAAGGATGATTTCGCACCAATACGATGCGTTCGGCGCACATTCAGACTCGTCTGTGTGTGTTTTTTATGCAATCAGCATAATTTTTTATTGGCACGTTTGGCGCCACGTCACGCACGCCATCTCAATCGGCGTGTGACACGGTTTAGTTCATGCCGATTTTTTTGTTAGATATCGACTGAAGTGGCCGACGAAATCAACACACTACCTGCGCCCAGAGAAGCGGCATTGGTCATACTCATGGTGCCGGTGAGCAGCGTCACACCATGCTTTGCGCAGGTCGCGGACAGTTCAACAAAGGCGTCGATATGGCGCAGATCGGCGATGCGGCCGGCATAGCTTGCGCACACGAACGGCGCGTCCAATCCCGCGTTGACGCATCGCGTCGCCTGATCAAAGGCCTCTTTCGCAGCCGCAGCAAAGCCGCTCTGAGTGCTTATCACGTGCAATTCGTCACCGTTGGCGAGCGCTACTGGCGTACGGTCAAATAACTGTCCGAAATTGCGGCTCAACCAATGGGAAACCGGCGCTTCCGGCAAGGCAGCGCAACGATGAAACAGCTTCAAATCACGCGGCACGACCAGCGTTTTAACTTGTCGGCGCAGCGCGTCAACGTGTTGCACGATTTCTGGCACCGCCACGTTTTCGCCGAGCAGACGCGCGCATTCGGCAATCAACAAACCGTGTCCATTGAACGACGCAGCAGAGTCCACCACCCACATCTTGAACGGTCGCATATTGCCTGCGCGGCGACGATCACGAGCGCCATGCACCATCAATTTTTGTGCGGCGGTGAGCGAATTTGCGTAACCATTGCTGCGCATTGAACTCATCGCAATTTGCAACACAAAATCGGTGTGGTCATTCGTGTGCTGGCCAAGCAGCTCACCGGTGGCGTCCACACTCGAAGCGAGCGTGTGGGTCGCGCCGTCGAATTGTGGAAGATCTTTAACGGCAAAGCGGATAGACGCCACCTCGTCGCCCTCATCGATGCGCGAGATCTCACCGTTGCGCAACTTGACCGGCAACAGCAATACCCCCGCCTTCGCCCGCCAGTCCGCAGGCAAATCGCTCGCAGCATCGGTGACCAGGAGGGTGCGTTTGCTCAGAGAAATTGCGCTGAGTTCGCGCTGCGTTGTAACGGGTGGGACCGAAGCGGGCGCTGTGTCCGTCAGGCTACGCGCAAATCCGCCCGACAGGCTGTAGCTATAGGTTTCATGATCGTACTTCGTCTGGCGACGGCTTACTTCAGTGGGCGAATCGGGGAACATGCTCTCAAAAACGCATTTGGTTGCGAATTTGCGCCACGCTCGATTTTGCGCGACAAGGCGTATCAGTAGCACATCGTTGGCGACGATGGGAGCTATTAGCTTTTTCTAAAAATGACCAATGAACGGGGGCTAGCGCTAATAAAGTAATAAAGTCGATATACGGAGAAACAACGCTTTAGCCCTTATAAAAACGCCATTCCACAATAAAGTTGATGCAATCAAACTGGTCTTGCGACGTAAAAAAACGTCATTCCGCCTTTATTTGCCCAGCTTCAATCGCGCGCTTCCATTTCGCCTTTTCGGTTCTGATTTGCGTTAACAGCGCTTCCGGCGTGCCACCGACT
>JBBRGY010000269.1:0-4889 GCA_038223495.1 Burkholderiales bacterium
CTGAGGTCGCCACGTCTTTGTCGCCAGGACAGGCGTTCATCGGCATTGTTAATCGCGAGCTGGTGTCGCTGATGAGCCCGCAAACGGGCGAAACATCTTCGCTCAATCTCGCCGTTACGCCACCTGCTGTGATCGTGCTGGCGGGTCTGCAAGGTGCCGGCAAAACGACCACGGCCGGCAAGCTCGCTCGCGTGTTGAAGCTTGAGCAAAAAAAGAAAGTTCTGTTGGTGCCGTGCGACGTTTACCGCCCGGCGGCGACCGAGCAGCTGAAGACGTTGGCGGGGCAGGTTGAGGTTGAGTTCTACACGCCGGAAGCCGCCCACAGCACGCAGCCGGTCGAAATCGCTAAAGCCGCGATTGAATGGGCTCGGGTTCGCTACTTTGATGTCGTCATTGTTGATACCGCCGGACGATTGGCCATTGACGAAGCCATGATGGCCGAGGCGGCTGCGATTAGCACTGCCGTCAAACCTGCCGAAACGCTGTTCGTCGTGGACGCCATGCTCGGTCAGGACGCGGTGAACACGGCTAAAGCGTTCAATGAACGGCTCAAGCTCACTGGCGTCATTCTGACCAAGCTTGACGGTGATTCACGCGGCGGGGCAGCGCTGTCGGTGCGCGAAATCACCGGCGTACCGATCAAGTTTGCGGGCGTCAGCGAGAAGCTCGACGGCCTCGAAGCATTTCACGCCGAGCGTATGGCCAGCCGCATTCTCGGCATGGGTGACGTGCTTTCACTGGTCGAGGCGACGGCCAAGGCTGTGGACATGGAGGCTGCTCAAAAGCTTGCCGCCAAGGTCAAGAGTGGCAAAGGTTTTGATCTCGAAGACTTCAAGCAGCAAATCGGCCAGATGAAAAAAATGGGCGGCATGCAAGGTCTGCTCGACAAAATGCCGCATGAGTTGCAGCAAGCGGCGGCGAAGTCAGGCAATGTCGACGAAAAGCAGGTCGGCCGCATGGAAGGCATCATCAATTCGATGACGCCGCTAGAGCGCCGAAAGCCCGATCTCATCAAGGCCACGCGTAAACGCCGTATCGCCGCCGGGGCGGGCGTTCAGGTGCAGGAAGTGAACCGTTTGCTCAACCAGTTTGAACAAACGCAAACCATGATGAAGAAATTTTCGTCGGGCGGCATGGGCAAGCTCATGCGTGGCTTGAGTGGAATGCCGGGCATGAAGGGGCGGATCCCGGGAATGCGATAGCGGGGTCTTAAACGGCGGCTTCGTTCTATCCAAACGGCGATACAGCTTTTCGATAAAACGACTTTTCTATCGGGGCTAAAAGTGAGAAATAGCGAAAGTCGCGTATTAGGCTTTTGTCTTCATTGCCCTCGTGTGGCCGTCTTTTCAAAGAAAAGCTGTTGCTGCTCCGAGCTTCGAAACCATCGCTAAAGTGGATGTTGGCGTCCCACGCACCGGTCGAGCCGTTCGAGCGCTATCGCAGCATTCATGCACCTCCACGGATTGCCGGTTGCCGCGCGGAACTTCAGCAATCGCATCGAATGAATGTCGGTAAATCAGGCGGCCGTTTCCAATTGGTTATTCCGGAACGAAGAATTGTTTATGCACCGATAGCCCGGTGCGCACCCGTCCCTGCTGCTCGACACTTGCAATTTCGCGACCACGGTCGCCTACATTGAGTCAGTAAATCAGACCGAGCGCGCAATGCCGCTGTGGATCAACTGGCTCGCTCAGCAAGTGTTTGAAGCGACTCATGAAATTAATCCAGAAGCGGCCTGATGCGGGCAAAGTATTTTTAGTAGGCGCTGGCCCCGGCGATATCGAACTGCTGACGCTGAAAGCCGCACGATTGTTGTCAACGGCTGACGTCGTGTTGATTGACGACCTGGCGGGCGATGAGGTTTTGACGCTTTGCCCACAAGCCCGAGTGATCCATGTCGGCAAACGTGGCGGTAGTAAAAGCACCTCACAATCCTTCATCGAGAAATTGTTGGTGCGCGAAGCGTTGGCGGGTCATGACGTCGTGCGGCTCAAAGGCGGCGATGTGTCGTTGTTCGGTCGCGCCAGTGAAGAAATCAACGCACTGGAAGCGGCGGGTATTGAGTTTGAAATTGTCCCTGGCGTAACGTCCGGACTGGCCGCCGCCGCTCAGCTCAAAGCCTCGCTCACGCATCGCGACCACGCGCACGGCGTCGCGTTCATCACGGCACAGGGCGCTGAGGGTGCCGAGATCCCGTGGCACGCGTTGGCGCAAAGCGCACTGACCCTGGTGGTTTATATGGGCGTGGCGCGCGTCGCGTCGCTGCAGGCAAGCTTGCTGGCGGGCGGTTTACGCGGAGACATGCCTGTGATTGCGGTGGAAAACGCGTCACGCCGCGACGCTAGGAGCGTTTGCTCGACGGTTGCGCAGATGGTCAGAGATTTCGCTGAGCAGCAACTGAAAAGTCCCGCAGTTTTGGTAATTGGCGAAGCGATGGCGGAAAGGGCAAGAACGCTCGCCGAAACCGCTGCGCTAAACGAAGTGGTGCAACTCACGCCCGCGGCGTCGCGCGTCGCATAATCGCGGCTCCAACACTCCTCGCTCGGGCACCATGCTCGAAGTCAAAATCATGACCGCGATCCTGTTTTTTGCTCACGGCTCGCGCGACCCTCAATGGCGCGTGCCGTTCGATGCGATTCTTGCCGACTTTCGCGGTATGCACGCGGCAAAGCTCGCCGAGCTCGCGTTTCTCGAATTCATGGAACCGAACTTTGCGTCCTGCGTGAAGACATTGGTCGAGCAGGACGCAACGCAGATTCGCGTGATCCCGTTGTTTCTCGCGACCGGAGCGCATACGAGGCGCGACCTCGCTGCGCTGATTGAAGAAGCGCGTGAAAACTACACCGGTGTGCGATTCACGGTCGCCTCGCCCATTGGCGAAGTGGATTCGATTCGCAACGCTATTTCCAGTTGGGTAGCGACGCAGTTATAGTCGCGGCGAAAGCTGCGGCTTCGGTGCTCCTACAACGTTCGTGAGGCTCGCACCAACGCCATCATCTGCCTGGCGTTTTCGGTGATCAGCGCCCAGTTTTTGTCGGCAACCATTTCGCGCGTTGCAACCGCCGAGCCGCCAATGGCCGCGATGTTGTTGCACGCGAGCACAGCCGGGATCTCATCTGCGGAGACGCCAGTCGCGCAAAAGTTAACTTGCGGAATAGGAGCCTCAATCATCTTGAGCCACGCCGCACCGCCAAACACCGACGCCGGAAAAAATTTCTGTACGCTGAAGCCTTCGTCCAGACAATTCAGCACTTCTGATGGCGTCACAGCCCCGGGCAATAGCGGTAATAGCGCGTTTCGGCACGCGGACCCCACCGCATGCGTGAATCCGGGGCAGACCGCGAATTTTGCACCCGCATCAACGCAGGGACGCACTTGCTCGGCCAGCGTCACGGTGCCGACGCCGACCATAATCGGCAGTCCTGATTTCACGATGGCCTTGATCGAGGCGAGCCCGGCACCGGTTCGCAGAGTCACTTCGATGCTGCTAATGCCGCCAGCGATGAGTGCCTCAGCGAGCGGCACCGCGTTGTTGACGTCATCGATGATGGCTACCGGCACGTAGCCGAGTTTGCGTAGTGTGAGATTCAAGTCCATAGGTCGCCTCGCTGTTACCTGTCAGTTTTCGAATATTGATGCGCCGCATTCGGCATTTGACACATTGTCCCGGAGTGCGGCCAATAACTCGACCCACCGTCCCGATTTCGCTGAGCCAAGCACTTGCGCGCGAGACGAATGGCGTGTTGCATGTCTGCCGTCGCGAGATGGGTCGCGCGTCGCTCAAGACTGGGCGTGCGAATTTGCTTGGCGACGGCGTAAACGGTGGCGTTGAGTGCGGATTTAGGTGTCTGCTCAGGAATGTAGTTCTGTGTCGAAATAGAACTACAAACAACCACGGGTGGTCAAAACGCGACTCGCGTCTACAATTTGAATATGGAAGCGTGGCCGAGCGGTTGAAGGCACCGGTCTTGAAAACCGGCGACGGGGCAACCCGTTCGTGAGTTCGAATCTCACCGCTTCCGCCAAATTTAGTATTCACCGAGCAACACCTTTTCGTTGGAATGACCATTCGACGGGGGGCAACGGTGAATTTCCTTACTTGTTGACTTAAGCACTTTTACGGGCTTAGCCCCTGATCGCGCTTGATTTCACAAAAAAGCTGATCACCCGGATCAGTCGTTGCCTTGATAGGTAACGGAGTTCAGTCAGTTGACTAGCGTGTCGACTTACTGCATAATTCCGGGTTCCTCCGAGTGGAGAGGTGGCCGAGTGGTTAATGGCAGCAGACTGTAAATCTGCCCTCTTAGAGTACGCTGGTTCGAATCCAGCCCTCTCCACCAACTGATCCTGACCAGGTCAAGGAATTAGTGAGTAGAAGCGTCCTTTCCGCCCGCGCGCCTGTGTGGGTTTTCGCGAAACAGTGAGTGTTTCGGTGTGGGTAAGTTAAGAAGTTAAGTTTTTAGCCCTGCGGGTGTAGCTCAATGGTAGAGCTGAAGCCTTCCAAGCTTATGACGAGGGTTCGATTCCCTTCACCCGCTCCAAACGCCGCTCGATTCGGGCCTTTTGTGGTTCGATGTTTGCGATTTCCCGCCCCATATTTCTTGAGGGGCGCTTGAAAATTTCAAACATCCGCCCATGTAGCTCAGTGGTAGAGCACTCCCTTGGTAAGGGAGAGGTCGTGCGTTCGATCCGCATCATGGGCACCAGCACTATCACCATTCTTTGAAACACACCTCACGAGGGTAGCGATCATGGCAAAAAGCAAGTTTGAGCGAACGAAGCCACATGTGAATGTAGGCACGATTGGGCACGTTGACCACGGCAAGACGACGTTGACCGCAGCGATCACGACTGTGCTCGCCCGCAAGTTTGGTGGCGAAGCCAAAGCG
>JBBRGY010000270.1:0-4880 GCA_038223495.1 Burkholderiales bacterium
ACTAGCGCTACGGTGGTGATCGTACCCACCAGCGGATTTGAGAAGAATACGGTTAGCTCGCCACCAGACGACAAAAGCGATTGCCTGAACGCATTTTCGGCCATGTCGCCCAGCACTAGCGCGAGCACCCGCGGGGCCATCGGATATTGCAGCTTCTTAAATACATAACCCAGCACACCAAAGCCCATCATGAGCCACACGTCGAACATCGAGCTGTGTACGGTGTACGCACCGACAGCGCAGATCACCAAAATCACCGGCGCGATGATCGAGAACGGAATGCGCAGGATGGCGGCAAACCACGGTACAGTGGCCAGCACCACGATGAGTCCGGCGATATTGCCCAGATACATGCTGGCGATTAAGCCCCATACAAAGTCTTTTTGTTCGACAAAGAGAAGTGGCCCGGGTTGCAATCCCCACACCAGCAAGCCACCGAGCAGAACGGCGGCCGTAGGTGAGCCGGGAATGCCGAGCGTGAGCATTGGCAACAGAGCGGAGGTGCCCGCGGCATGAGCCGCCGTCTCCGGCGCGAGCACACCTTCGATCTCGCCTTTGCCGAAGTTGTCTTTGTTCGGTGAGAACCGTTTGGCGATGCCGTAACCCATAAACGATGCCGGTGTTGCGCCGCCCGGTGTGATGCCCATCCAGCAGCCCACGGCCGCGCTGCGCAGATACGTCTTCCAGTATTTAGGCAGCATCTTCCATGTTTCCCACACGACGGCGGGCGTGATCTTGGCGGTTTTGCCACGGAAGGCGAGGCCTTCTTCCATCGTCAGCAAAATCTCGCCGATACCGAACAAGCCAATCACCGCGATCAGGAAGTCAAATCCTTTGATCAGCGGTTCGAGACCGAAGGTCAATCGCAGTTGGCCGGTCACGTTGTCCATACCGATGGCTGCCAGTGCGAATCCGAAGAACATCGCAGCCAGCGTTTTGAAGGCAGGCTCCTTGCTCATGCCCACAAAGCTGCAAAACGTCAGCAATTGCACCGCGAAAAATTCCGGTGGCCCGAATTGCAGCGCAAATTTTGCGACGAGCGGTGCGAGAAATGTAATGATGATGACGGCAACCAGCGCGCCAAAAAACGATGAGCTGAACGCGGCCGTGAGCGCTTGCGCCGCGTACCCGTTTTGCGCCATAGGATAACCGTCGAACGTGGTTGCTACCGACCACGGTTCACCCGGTATGTTGAACAGAATCGAGGTGATTGCACCGCCAAACAACGCGCCCCAATATATGCAAGACAGCATGATGATCGCGGAGGTTGGATTCATGCTGAAGGTGAGTGGCAACAAAATCGCCACGCCATTCGCGCCGCCCAATCCGGGCAACACGCCGATGATCACGCCCAATAAAATGCCCAAAAACATGAGACCAATATTGACCGGCGAAAGGGCTACCGAGAACCCTTGCATCAAGGCCTGAACTTCATCCATGATGCCTCCTAATAACCGAGCAGAGATTCAAGCGGACCTTTGAGCAAAGGGACTTTGAACCAGATTTCAAACATCCCGAACAGCACAAGCGATGTGCCGATGGAGACGGCGGCACACTTTGCGTAGCTGAATTTACCTTGCCATCGCATAAAGAATGCGATGAGCAGTGAGCCTGACACGTAGATGCCCAGCCACTGCATCGCAAATACAAAGGTCAAAGCCGGAAAAAACATGGCCGACACCAGGCGAATTTCGGTCACCGAAACAAATGATTTGGCGCGCGACATGCGCCACGCTTTCACCAGATTCACGGTGGACGCGAATCCCATCAGCGCGCCTACATAGAACGGAAAATAACCGCTCTCTGGCCCGCTTGCCCCCCAACCTGCCCCCATGCGCCTACTGTCCCACATGATCAGGAGCGCAAGCAATAGCAGGCAAGCCGACGTAATGATTTCCAGCGTTCGCGTTGACGCGGCGCTCGGCTCTGCGGGCTCAGACATGTTTGGCTTTCTTAACTTTTTTGAGGAGACACGACCGTAACCCGCAGACCCAGCGTTCTGAGTCTGCGGCTAACGGAGCATTGGCAAACGGACGCTGCCCTATTTTGCCGGGACGAAGCCAGCTTCTTGCATGAGGGCGCGATGACGCGTGTCTTCTTTCGCCACCCACGCAGCATAGTCAGCGCCGGCCATAAAGGTCGTGTTGAACGCACCTTCGTCCATGAACTTCGCCCACTCGGGTGTAGCGCGTACCTTCTTCATCAGGTCAACATAGAACGCGACTTGATCCGGCGTTACGCCGGGCGCCATGAAGATTCCGCGCAGCATCAGGTACTCAATGTCGAGACCGCTTTCTTTGCAGGTCGGGATCTCGCTCCAGCTCTTATCGGCAATCTTCTCTTTTTGTGCGAGGCGCTTGCCGTCAAACACGCAGAGTGGCCGCAGCTTGCCGCCGCGCCACTGCGCCACCGCTTCAATCGGATTGTTCACTGTGGATTCGATGTGTTTGCCGACCAGCTGTACGGCAACTTCGCCGCCACCTTTGTAAGGGATGTAGATGAATTTGACGCCAGCGGCTTTTTCAATCAACGCCGTGATGATCTGGTCTTCCTGACGCGAACCTGTTCCGCCCATGCGCAGCTTTCCGCCGCCCGCTTTTACTGCTGCGATGTATTCCTGCGCTGTTTTGTACGGACTTTCCGCGTTTACCCAAAGTACAAATTCATCAAGCGCGAGCATCGCGACGGGAGTCATGTCTTTCCAGCTGAACGGAACGCCCGTTGCTACGGGCGTTGTGAACAAATTGGACAAGGTGATCACGATTTTGTACGGATCGCCCTTGGCGCTCTTCATGTCCAAAAAGCCTTCGGCGCCTGCACCGCCGCCTTTGTTGACGACGACCATAGAGGACTTCATCAGATTGTGCTTCGTGACAATTCCCTGGATGAGCCGCGCCATTTGATCGGCGCCACCGCCCGTACCGGCGGGCACGACAAACTCGACTGTCTTGGTCGGTTCCCAGGCAAACGCAGCGCTTGAGCACAGTGCGGTGGCGCTGATGAGCGCTGCAGACAATGCGAATTTGATCTTTGAAAAGCGTAATTGACTCACGGTGATTACTTTCTGGGGTGTTGTGGAATGGCCGCAGCCGGACTGCAAGTTTTGAGCACGTATTGTCTTATTGATCTAGATCAGGATGCGTGAAAATAGGACACGGGAAAACCCGATGTCATAAAAGTCATGTTTTCCACGATTTTGAGCCTCTGGATCGTAGGCGATTACGGGTTCGTTGACAATGTCGCCCTAGTCCGTTTTTCTTGATTGTTTGTACATCGCATGGAATATCTCAACGTGTGGTTTTTAGGCTACATCGCGCTCGGTATCGTCGTTGGATTTCTCGCAGGGCTGCTCGGGATTGGCGGCGGCATGACGATGGTTCCGGTGCTCGCGTTTATGTTTCCTGCACAGGGTTTTCCGTATGAAACGCGATTTCAGGTGATTCTTGCGACCGCGATGGCAACGATCATGTTTACGTCAGTCTCATCGCTGCGTGCGCATCACGCCAAGGGCGCGGTGAACTGGCGCGTGATCGGCTTGATGTCGCCTGGGATTTTGGTGGGCGGGCTGATCGGTTCGCGCGTGGTTTCGCATCTGTCGACGGCGTTCCTCGCGATCTTTTTCGTCTGCTTCATGTTCTACAGCGCGACGCAGATGCTTATCAATTTCAAACCGAAGGCCGCGCGCACGTTGCCCGGCGCGCTTGGTATGAGCCTCGCCGGCGTGCTTCTGGGCTTTCTGTCGGCGATGGCTAGCGTGGGTGGCGCGTTCTTCGCCATTCCATTTTTGACCTGGTGCAACGTGCCGATCCACACGGCCATCGGGACTTCAGCCGCGCTCGGATTTCCCATTGCGGTGTTCACCACGATTGGCAACGTGTTTAACGGCTGGGGCGTAGCCAACGTGCCACAGCCGTCGCTGGGATTTGTGTATTTGCCCGCGTTAGTGGGGATCTCGATTGCCAGCGTGATCGTCGCGCCGTTTGGCGCACGGCTCGCGCATCGGCTGCCGGTGCAGACGCTTAAACGAAGCTTCGCGGTGATGCTATATGTGCTCGGCGCGAAGATGCTGTGGGGCGTGTTGACGACGTAGATTTTACCAGCAGCTTTAGGCTGAAATGACGGCTATACAAGGGCTAATGATTGATTACGCCGTTTATCGACTATTGACGATATTTGACGCCAGCCCCTGATCAAAGGTCATTTCATGCAAAAGCTATGCACGTACACCTATTCGCTAACGAGCGATTTTGTAATGTACGTCCACTCAGTATCGGAGATGGGCGTGATTGACAGGCGATTTCCGCGTTGCAGGATGCGCATTTCGGCCAATTCGGGGGCGGTGCGCAGCGCAGAGAGTGGAATCAGGTTGAATTTTTTGACGAAGGCGACCTCGACGCACACCCACAGCGGGTTCTCGGGCTTCGATTTTGGGTCGTAGTGAGCGTCTTTTTTATCGAACTGTGTCACATCCGGGGCAGCGGCTTTGGCGACCTTGCAGATGCCCGCAATGCCCGGCTCCGGGCAACTGGAGTGATAAAAAAAGACTTGGTCGCCGACCTTCATATCGTCGCGCATAAAGTTTCGCGCCTGATAGTTGCGCACACCAAACCAGGCACTCTGCTTGTCGCGCTTCAGATCGTCTATGCCGTATTCGCCCGGCTCGGATTTCATTAACCAGTAGGTCATGCGCTGCTCCCGTCCCACACAAGCGAAAGGAGTCCGCAGACTCCCTTCATAAAATTCAGACTCCCGCGAATGCCGCAACGGCCGTCACCTTGAACCGGGGTTCAAGAGTGGATGCTCCACCGCGACTACAAGGTACAGCTGGCGACCCAGAGCTTTCGCTTTAGGGAAGAGCCGCGCACACGGCCACGATAGAA
>JBBRGY010000271.1:0-4862 GCA_038223495.1 Burkholderiales bacterium
TCCAGCGCAAACTGATAAAGCTGTGACGGGTGGCGTGGAATTTGATCAACCGTCGGGAAAATCATGGCCCACGGCAGGGACGGATCGGCCGGGCGGCCCGGAAGCTCGGCGTTAATGAAGTTGCCGATGCGTCCCGACGCCAGGCCGAGCGGCACCAGCGGCGCAACAAAGTCCATCACCCCAAGAAATTTGCGTTCGGTACGACGGCCATACAGCCACATCGCAAAGATCACGCCGAGCAGCCCACCGTGAAAGCTCATGCCTCCTTGCCAAACGGCAAAAATTTCTAGCGGATGACTCAGGTAGTACGCGGGCTTATAGAACAGGCAATAACCAATCCGTCCGCCCAAAACCACGCCCAAAATGCCGTACAACAGCAAGTCGTCCACGTCGGACGGTTTCCAGCCCTGCGCGCCCTGTTTGCGGGCACGGTATTGACCGAGCAGCATGAACAAGACGAAGGCGACAAGGTAAGTCAGACCGTACCAGCGAATCGCGAGCGGGCCGACTTGGAGGGCGATGGGGTCAATATCAGGATGTATCAGCATGTGTGTACTTCTAAAAATCATTTCTCGGGCGCATTGCGTCGCCAAACTTGGCAAAAGCGGGTGCTCTCGTATTTGACAAAAGCGCTCATGTACCAGGGCGTACATTGCGGTTGCTGTGCGCCCCGCGCCTCACACTGCATCCCGACAAACGCTTTTTAGAAGCACCCACGTGTCGCAAGTGTAGTGCGGCCTAAAATATCTCCAACCCGCACTTGTCATCGCTTTGACAAGTTCCACCTGTAACCCGTTCTGAGTTTTTCGAGTGCATCTATGAGCTTCAATCGCCGCAGCAAAATCGTTACCGGAGGTATCTCCCGGTCCCCCAATCGTTCCATGCTTCGCGCCGTGGGCTTTGGCGACAATGATTTCGACAAGCCGATTGTCGGCATTGCCAACGGGCACAGCACGATGAACCCATGCAACGCTGGCATTCAGCCGCTAGCGGATCGTGCGGCCGTATCGATCAAGGAAGCGGGCGGCATGCCGCAGATGTTCGGTGTGATCACCGTCACCGACGGCATCAGCATGGGCACCGAGGGCATGAAGTATTCGCTGGTGTCGCGTGAAGTGATCGCCGATGCGATTGAAACCGCCACGCAAAGCCAGATGATGGACGGCGTGCTGGTGCTCGGCGCCTGCGACAAGAACATGCCGGGCGGCATGATTGCGATGTGCCGCATGAACATTCCATCCATTTATTGCTACGGCGGCACCATTAAACCAGGCAACTGGAAAGGCCAAGCGCTTACCATCGTATCGCCGTTTGAGGCCGTCGGCAAAATGGCGGCGGGCACGATTTCCGAAGAGGACTTTATTGGCATCGAAAAAAATGCCTGCCCAACGCATGGCGCATGCGGCGGCATGTACACGGCGAACACCATGTCGTCAGCGTTCGAAGCACTCGGGATGAGCTTGCTCGGCTCGTCATCGATGGCCAATCCCGACCAGGAAAAATCAGACAGCGTCGCCGAATCGGGTCGCGTGTTACTTGAAGCGATCAAGGCTGATTTGAAGCCGCTCGACATCGTGACCAAAAAGTCAGTCGAAAATGCGGTCGCACTCATCATGGCGACGGGCGGATCGACCAATGCGGTGCTGCATTTTCTCGCCATCACGCATGCCGCTGATATCGAATGGACGATTGACGATTTCGAGCGCATGCGCAAACGCGTGCCGGTGTTGTGTGACCTGAAACCTTCCGGCCAGTATGTGATGACGGACTTGCACAAGGTGGGCGGCGTCCCCCAAGTGCTCAAGATGCTCTTGAACATGGGCTTGCTACACGGCGATTGCATGACGATCACCGGCAAGACGATGGGCGAAGAATTAGCCAAAGTCCCTGACCTTCCCGCGAAAACACAGGACGTCATTCGCCAGCCGGACAACCCGATGTACAAAGAGGGTCACCTCGCCATTCTCAAAGGTAATTTGTCGCCTGAAGGTTGCGTCGCCAAGATCACCGGCCTGAAAAACCCTGTGCTCACCGGCCCAGCGCGCGTGTTCAACAGCGAGCCCGAGTGCATGGATGCGATCATGGCCGACAAAATTAAGGACGGCGACGTGTTGGTGCTGCGCTACGAAGGGCCGAAAGGCGGTCCTGGCATGCGCGAAATGCTCGCGCCGACCAGTGCGATTATCGGCAAAGGCATGGGCGAGACGGTAGCGCTGATTACCGACGGCCGCTTCTCGGGCGGCACCTGGGGTATGGTGGTGGGTCACATCTCGCCGGAAGCACAAATGGGCGGCCTTCTTTGCATTGTGGAAGAAGGCGATTCAATCACCGTTGACGCACACAAATTATTGTTGCAATTGAACGTGGACGAAGCGACGATTGCCGCACGCATGGCCAACTGGGTCGCGCCACCGATGAAGTACACCAAAGGCGTGATGTACAAATTCGCAAAACTTGCTTCGAGCGCGAGCAAGGGCGCGGTTACCGACGCATAAGGCAGTTAAAGGCTTTGCGCTCGGCGCGGTGTGGCTCTTGATGGGCGCGACTTCCGCCGCGCCCATTGATATCAAGTGAGTCAACCCAAGTTTCGGGGACCCTGCAAACGGCGCGCGCGCACCCGGCTGGATCCTTACTCAGCACGCCGGCCCCATTCGCAACTATGAATGGGTGGTAAACACCGAAGCCGGGAGCGATAACAAGACGATCTATCGCTTCATCGCGCAGTCGAATAGGCAGAGCGTCGCTTTCGTCAACACCCCTAACGTTCGTGCGTTAATGTGGAATGAACAAATACTTTTTTTCTTACATCGCACTGATAGCCGTGTTCGCGGTGAATCCGGCATTCGCCATCGACTCCATTCCACTTGACCAGTTGAAACCGGGCTTGTGGAAAGTCGAGCGCAAAATGGAGAAGCTCGACCTCACGCCGGTGGAGTACGAGACGCGCAAAAGCGAATATTGCGCCAGTCCCAAAAAAGAAATTTCACGCACGTTGCGAGTGGCAAGTTTCCTTTGCAAAACCGAGACGACCAAGGTCGCCGACAATAAATACAACGTCCATGCAACGTGCCGCCTGCCGGGCATCTCCGGCGAAAACACGACGATCATCACCATTGTCAGCCCCGGCGAATACACCGCTCAGGTCGAGACGATTGGCACCAAATTCGGCGAGAAGCAGCACCGAAAGGAAACTATTTCTGCGGTGCGTGCGGGTGACTGTCAGGAGTAGGACGCGTATGCGGTTACGGTGATAGCGCCCATAACCTCGGAACTGAGCAACACTACAGCCACATACGGGGACTACACTAATCCTGCGGGCACCTCGACGAATTCATTTTTTGGGGATGCACTGTTAGAAGCCCGGAGCACAGCAACCGGAATGTACGTTGTGTGTACATGAGGATTGCGCGCACCGCGCGACGACACAATGCGCCCCACAAATGAATTCTTAGAGATGCCCGTATGAAAGCCACCAAAATAGTTGCCACGCTCGGCCCCGCGAGCGACACCGTTGAAATCATTGCCGCGATGATTGAGGCTGGATGCGATTGCTTCCGCCTTAATTTTTCACACGGCACCGCTGAAGACCATGCGAGTCGCGCAGCGCGGGTGCGTGAAGCCGCCGCTCGCGTCGGTCGTGAGGTCGCCATCATGGGCGATCTTCAGGGCCCAAAAATTCGCGTCGGAAAATTCGAGAACGGCAAAGCGATGCTCGTCGCAGGTGATCCGTTTTTACTCGACGCGTCGCTCGACAACAAAGCGCCCGTATCGAATGCTCAGCAGGCCAGTCTTGACTACAAAGAATTGCCGCAGGACGTCAAAAGCGGCGACACACTGCTGCTCGCCGACGGCCTCATTCAGTTGAAAGTCATCAAGGTGGTCGGCGACAAAGTGCACACCATCATTGAGCTCGGCGGTGAACTTTCAAACAACAAAGGGATCAACAAAATGGGCGGCGGTCTGACCGCAACGGCCCTGCCCGCCAAGGATTTGGATGACATCAAAATCGCGGTCGCGATTGACGTGGATTACCTCGCGATCTCGTTCCCAAAAAGCGCCAATGACATGCAAACCGCGCGCACGATTCTCACTGCGTGCGGCGGCAAAGCCAAACTCATCGCCAAAATCGAGCGCGCCGAAGCCATCGTTCCACAAACGCTTGACGAAATCATTGATGCCAGCGACGGCATCATGGTCGCGCGCGGCGATCTCGCCATTGAAGTTGGCAACGCTGCAGTGCCCGCGCTGCAAAAGCGCATGATCAAGCGAGCACGCGATCGCAACAAGCTCACCATCACCGCGACGCAAATGATGGAGAGCATGATCACCGCGCCCGTTCCGACGCGCGCCGAGGTGAGCGACGTCGCTAACGCTGTGCTCGACGGAACCGACGCAGTCATGCTCTCGGCCGAATCCGCCACTGGCAAATATCCCGTCGAAACCATCCGCACCATGACCGCGATTGCCCTCGCCGCCGAGCGCTCGCAGGAATACGAGCTCGATAGCGATTTCATTCACCAACAATTTGTGCGCGTCGATCAGGCCATCGCGATGGCGTCGCTCTTCACCGCGTTCCATTTGAAAGCGAAGGCCATTGCCGCACTGTCGCAGTCCGGCTCCACCGCACTGTGGATGAGCCGCCACGACAGCGGCGTTCCGATCTATGCACTGACGCCTGAGGTGCGCTCGGCTCGCCGCGCCGCGCTCTATCGTGGCGTTCGACCCGTCGTCGTGCCGTTTGATTCGGAGCGTGAAACGGCGCTGCTTGCCGCAGAGAACGCGCTAACGTCGCGCGGTGCCGTGGCAGACGGCGATTTAATCGTGTTGTCGTGTGGCGAGCCGATGGGGAAAAGCGGCGGCAC
>JBBRGY010000272.1:0-4855 GCA_038223495.1 Burkholderiales bacterium
ACCGCGTAAGGGCCGACGTTTTGCTCACGACTGCCGTTTGGCGACAACCACCGCAGTTCCGTAGCAAAGCACCTCGACGGCGCCACCTCGTGGCTCGACCGAAGAGGCATCGTATCGAACCCCAACAATGGCATTGGCACCCATGGCCCTCGCATGGGCCACCATGTCGTCGTAGGCTTGAGAACGCGTCTGTTCGCACATCGCGGTGTAAGCCCCAATTTTGCCGCCGATGATATTTTTTAGCCCACCCAAGATTCCTTGCGAGATGGTCGGAGAGCGAACAATGATTCCGCGAACGAGTCCTTTCGTCTCCGTGGTGTCGTAGCCGTCGATAGTGAAAGTAGTAGATGCGATCATGATTCGAAACTACCGTTTGCCTTGCTTGTTCTCGTACATCACGGCGTCCGCTTGGGCGAGCAGGTTCTCGATCGAAGCATTGGTATCGTTCTGCGTGACTCGGCCAACGCTGTAGGCGAGGTCATAACCCCGTTTGGCGGTAACGTTGTAGTCACGAATCGCCTCCCCAAAGCGAGCCAGGACGGCCTCCAGGCTCGCGTCATCGGCACCGCTCAATAGCACCGCGAACTCATCTCCGCCGATTCGTCCGAATACGTCCGTTTCGCGGAAAACAGCGCGCATGCGTTCGGCGAAGGCGATCAGCGCCCGGTCCCCTTCGGCATGGCCGAAGCGATCGTTGATTGTCTTGAATCCATCCAGGTCGAAAAACACCATCATGCAGGTAAACCCGGCGCGAATGCCCAGGTTGAGGCTGTGCTGGCCAAGCGTCATGAAGCCTCGCCGGTTGGAGATCAGCGTCAATTCGTCGAGCGTCGATAGCTGTACTGCGGCGATTTCTTGTTCTGCCATCGCAGCCAGGTCACGCAGCAACGTGATGTCTTCCTCCGAAAACTGCCTAGGCTCGCGGTCAATGATGCACAGCGTGCCGATTTTGCTGCCATTAAGAACGGTCAGTGGACAGCCCGCATAAAAACGGATGTTGGGGTTGTCGACGACCAGCGGATTATCGGCAAAGCGATCATCCAGCGACGTGTCTGGAATTAGCAGAATATCGTCACCGAGGATCGCGTGGCCGCAAAACGAAATGTCGCGTGGCGTCTCGGAAGCGTCCATGCCCTGATTGGACTTGTACCATTGCCGGTTGGCGTCGATCAGGCTGACCAGAGAAATTGGCACGCCGAACATCCGTCGAGCCATTCGGGTGAGCCGGTCAAAGCGTTCCTCAGGAGCGGTGTCGAGCAGGTTAAGCGCACGCAGCGTTTCCAGGCGGTTACGCTCGTCGGGCGGCATCGGAGCTAGTTTCATCGCTGGATATCGGCTGGGTTTGGGGTCGCAAGCATATACCGGCAAGATCGGAGCAGAAGCCATTCAGCCCAGACCTGGTGCAGGGACTTCAAGTTGGCCATCAGGCGTGCTGTCGAACGTGCCTTCCACGTCGGGGTGCTGCTTGCACTGGTCTGGGCGGTACTCGCAATGACGCAACTAGTCTCGACGCTGAGCGCAGGACGGCGGGACGCGCCGCTACGCAAGCGGCGTGGCTAAGCAAGCGGCGTGGCTTCGCCCCAAAAGTTGTAGGCCAGTGATTTAGGCCATGCAACATAAGCGGCGTCAAATTTCATCTGGAACCCGCCGTCCTGAATGAGGGACGGGATGTCGCGGGTCAGGTGACAGCCGCCGGCAATCTTCTCCCAGTACGGCTCCAGCCGGAATTGCCACTTCTTGACTGCCGCATCCGGCGAAAGACCATGCTCGGCAAAAACCAGTTTTCCCGATGGCCGCAAGACCCGCTTCATTTCGCGAAGCGCTCGAAGCGGATTGGGTATCGAGCACAGCGTGTAAGTGCAGACAAGCGAATCAAATGATGCATCCGGGAATGGCATTTCCTCTGCAGACGCTGTCACCAGATCGACTGCCAAGCCCGCCTGTCTGCTCCGTTTCTGTGCAAGCCGATTCATTTGTGTGGCGGGGTCTAGTCCCACCAGTCGTTTGACCTTGCTTTTGTCGTAGAAGCTCATGTTCAAGCCGGTGCCGATACCGATTTCGAGTACGTCTCCGGAAGCAGTTGGCACGACCTTGCTCCGTTGCCGCGAAATCAGGCCGAGTCCGCACGCGCAATCGAGCGCGTGGGGAAGGAGCGCGCGGTCGTACCAGGATTCAGACATTGTGCTTTAAGTTCCGAGATAGTGGCGTTTGACGGATCGCTAAGCGACGCGCGAAGCCTCGTCGGCAGAACGCCTGTCGATGCGTATTCGGTTCAGCGCCGTGTAAGTCATCATCACGGCGATGTTCTGACCTACGTTTCAGCAATTGAGCGGCACCATGCCTGCGTAGGTTCGCCGTTCGAATGTGAAAATCGGCGATTCCACTGGAACTCCGTCGATCAAAACAGCAGGGAGCTCAACAGTGCCGGGGGATTGAATCGGCGGGAGAGCCAGAAATATGAAGCGATACTCTGCCAAAGGGCTTTTGCGGCGCATCTCGTCAACATAGGGGCCTTGCCAATCGAGTGGCACAGCCTTGAGGAGTACTGTGGTGGACTTCACCTCGCTTTGACCGCGTAATTTGATATTTGCGATCGGCATCGGAATCGAGATCGCAGTGTTCCGAGGCGCACTTAATTTCAAGTACGCGTCTTTCGAGTGCGACAGCGCGAGCGGCTCAAGCGTAAGCTCAAAACGAACACCGCCCCTCTCGTAAACCGCGCCGACCGGCGCGTCGTCGTAGCACGGAGCTCGCCGATAGGTAACCCCGGGACTCTCGAGATAGACGTAACTCGTCACGTAAGGGACACAGCCAAGCAGCGTTGCCAAGGCAGCCCCGATGAATATCAAAAGGGCTCCTTTAGACCGCGACGTTCGTACGCTGTGCCCCACGATGTCTAACGTACTGTATCCCGCAAAACCTGCGGAATAAAAGGTGAATTGCGGTGCAGGTTAGTGTCACTATCCGTGTCAAAACATTTTCCACAGGACAACTTCGCTGGTATTTTGTATTGAAATACGGACATATTTTTCCTGATGAAACTGGGCAGGTCACCAGTTGCTAAGCACTTGCTCAATCAACTTCGTAAGCGATCACGCCACATGCACTATAGCTTGAACATCGAGACCGTGTCTGCCCAACGGCTGCGATTCTTGTGCGCACTTGCGTGCATGATGGGTTGACGCGACGTATACGGGATGCCGTCCTCGGGCAAACCCGCTGGGCGCGACTGATGGGCGAAATCACCTAAAGTTGCAGCAGATTCTGTAATCCGCTTTTGCGTGAAACGACGTGTTTATTAGGGCTACAGCGCGATAATGTGAATAGTCGACTTGTATTTTATCCGCACGACAGCCCATATAAAATGCGGGATATCGCGAAGAGTTGTTGGCCTTCGAGCGTGGTTGCAACTGCACAATCTGCCCGGTTGAGTTGGCACTTCGCCGCCCCAACCTAGTCACCTCCGCGTGCTACCGTTCAGCCCCGCGCCTTTCACCGACTTTCTGAAGCACACGACATGACGAGTTTGCAAACACGCCTCGGCGCACTTTCCACTGAACGCATCAAAGGCATTGGCCGTGGCATTGAGAAGGAAAGCCTTCGCGCCTTGCCCGCCGGCGGTCTGGCGTTAACGCCGCATCCTGCTGCGCTTGGCTCGGCGTTGACGCATCCGAGGATCACCACCGATTTCAGCGAATCGCAGGTGGAGCTCATTACCGGCGTTCACCCCGATGCCGAGTCTTGTTTGGCTGAATTGACTGAGATTCACCAGTTCACCTATCGGACGCTACGCGATGCGGACGACGAGATGCTTTGGGTGTCGTCGATGCCTTGCGGCTTGCCGACCGATGAGACGATTCCGCTTGGACGTTACGGCTCATCGAATGTGGGGCGCGCCAAGAGCGTGTACCGCATGGGGCTCGGTCATCGCTACGGGCGGCGCATGCAGACCATCTCGGGCATTCATTACAACTGGTCGCTGCCGGGCGTGACCAGCGAAGAATATTTTTCGCTGATTCGTAATTTTCGGCGGCAGGCATTTTTGCTGCTGACATTGTTTGGCGCATCGCCCGCGGTGTGTTCGACATTCGTCGAAGGCCGCCAACACGAGTTGCAAACGCTTTCCGAACACACGCGCTACATGCCGCATGGCACCTCGCTGCGCATGGGGCGGCTCGGCTATCAGAGCGATGCACAATCGTCGCTCGCTGTGAGCTTCAACAGCCTCGAAGGCTACGCCGCGTCGCTGCAAGACGCGCTGACGCGCACCTATCCAGCGTATGAGGCCATCGGCATCCAGAACCTCGGCGGCGATTACAACCAGCTCGCGACCACGTTATTGCAAATCGAGAACGAGTTTTACGGCACCATCCGGCCGAAGCGCGTGATCCATCCGGGCGAGCGACCGCTGCATGCGTTGCGTGAGCGCGGCGTCGAATACATCGAAGTGCGGCTGATGGATCTCGATCCGTTTGTTCCGGTCGGGATTACGGCAGCGACCACGCGATTCATCGACGTGTTCCTGCTGCATTGCCTGATGAGCGATAGCCCGCCCGACTCCCCACAAGAAATCGCAGCGCTCGCACGCAATCAGCACAAGACGGCGGCGCGCGGTCGCGAACCAGGGCTCATGTTGGAGCGCAATGGCGGCGAAATTGCATTGATGGATTGGGGCCTTGAGGTGATTGCGCAATGCGCGCCGATTGCTGCGACGATGGATGCCGCGCTGGGTGGCACGCTGTACGCGGAGGCTGTGGCCGCCGCACAGCACTCGTTGCAACACCCAGACACGCTGCCGTCCGCCCGCATCCTTGCCACGATGGGCGCTGATTTCAACAATTCATTTGTCGGCTTT